>NZ_JAMQUS010000022.1:0-42053 GCF_025594995.1 Turicibacter sp. GALT-G1 | reverse complement strand
CCAAATATTATAGAACCAAATAAATAAGCGTTAGAAATTATTTAGCAGGCATAATCCAAACAATCTCTTTGATACGGATAAAAAATGTATTTCCGTTACTTTCCAAAATTACATGATCAGGTTTAGCGCCAATGAGTTTTCCTTCAATACTTCCTGTACTCATTTGAACTTTTAAAGTTGCTCCGATAACAGAAAGTAACGTTTCATAAACAAATAAGTCATAGTAACCTTCTAACTCAACTTCTCCTAAACTTGTCATCAATGATGGCGTTTTTGCTTGTATAGTAGTTGTAGCATTTTGTCTATATGGATATTCATAATTAGATGAATAATAATACATCCCTATCACCTCAGTTAAAACTCATTACAGGATAATATATTTTTGTTTGTCATAAGTGTTCATTTAAAAAGCATTCTCAGTTTTTTGAGAATGCTTTGTGTATAAACGAAAATCACCTGCTCTGAGGGGGCTAGCGTGGTAATAAAATGTATGTAAATTTAAAAAGTAAATTATTATTGAAAGATGTATAAAAGGGTGCGGGTATATCTAATGAGATAAAATTTAAACTAAATTATATCGAAAATTAAGATTAAAAGGATAGGTTACTTAAGAGATAGTATATATCGAGAAGAATTTATTTTTTAGAAGAAAAAATAAATGAGAGATAAATAAGTTTAAGATTGATAGAAAATGATGATCTTCATCAATGAATCATATAAAGTCACAAGTATTCCATGTGAATATGCAGAAGCGTTCGTTAAATTATTAAATCCAATCGCTCCTCATATGACAGAAGAAATTTGATCAGTGCTTGGACATGAAGGAACTGTTTCTTATGAAGCATGGCCAACATACGATGAAGCAAAATTAGTATCGGATACCATTACAATCATCGCAAAAGTTAACGGTAAGTTACGTGCTCGTATCGATGTGCGTGCAGGCAGCTCAAAAGAAGACATGTTAGAAATAGCAATGGCACATGAAAACGTTCAAAACTTCATTTCTGGAAAAGAAATTGTAAAAACAATCGCCGTTCCAGTAAAATTAGTCAACATCGTTGTTAAATAATTATTAAATATACATGAAAACTCATGGTTTAAACCATGAGTTTTTTGTATAAATTCCTTTTTATTTGAATATAAATGAAGTAAAGTAAGTCTTTTTGAATTTTTTAGAATATTGTACAATATTTCAACATATATTGTGATGGAAAAGTGTTAAGATGAACAAAAGGGGGATTTATGAATGAAAAGGTGGATTGTTTTAGGGGAAAATTCGACAAAAATGTACCGATTAACTAATTGGATGCATCAAAAGACAGGATTAGAAATAATAAATGGCAATGAAATTATTGAGCATGACAATCGTGAGCAAGCAATAGAGGCTCTATTAAATAATAATGAATGGGTAGTTAGAACAACCTATAATCGGGCACTAACTTTAATGGGGGATGAGGCCAATGGAGTTGTCTTTGTAGATTTTCCGTTATGGAAAAATATTTTAGATGCTATACTGCATTTTAATTTTAAAAGGGTTAAAAAAGCTTCCTAATATCAACGTGTAAAACGTCCATGGGTTCTGAAGAAATTAGATCAGTTTGGAGTAGAAAAACAAGTGATTATTATAAAAAATAGACGTACAATGAGACGCTTTGTTAAAAATTTAACAGTCCCAAATTAAAAGGTCATCAGCTAATTGCAACTGATGACCTTTTAAAATATTTATTTTTTAGGTGTTAAGATGTATTCGTGGATGTAGTGAGCAACGCCGCTTTCTTTGTTTGATTTTGTTGTGGTGTTCGCTACTGCTTTTAGTTTATCGATGGCATTGTCCATGGCGACACCGACTCCAGCATAGGTTAACATTTCGATATCATTATCTCCGTCACCGAAAGCGATAATATCTTTTTGTTCAATGTTGAAATATTTGGCCAATTTTTCAATCGCTGTTGCTTTATTTGTATTTGATTTAAACACTTCGATAATGTTGACATTATCGCCATCCCATTTGCGGCATGTCACGATGTCACCGTAGTTTTCACGTAAGAAACTCATGACTTTTTCTGGGTATCCCTCTTTAGCTTCTAATAAGAATCCGTTTGGATGTTCGTCTAATGTTTCTTTAAATGGTCCGTATTTCACTGATGTACATGTTTCAATATGGAACCAATCACGAATAGTATCTCCTTGATGTAAGACATATAAGTGATCTTTGTATTCACAAAAGGCATTGACGATATAATCTTTTAATTCTGAATCGAATAAAGTTAAAACAACCTCTGTTGGGATTTGAGCCACAATATCCTCAAAGGTTTCGTCTTCTGGATGATGTATATAAGCTCCATTAAAGTTAATAATAGGTGTATCAAGACCTAACTCTTTGTAGAAGTGTAACGATGCACGTGCTGGGCGGCCTGTTGCAATCACAACGATATGTCCTGCTTCTTTTGCAGCGATTAAAGCTTCTTTTGTATTTGGGTCAAGTGTTTCCCAATTTTGTAATGCAGTTCCATCTAAGTCTGTTACGATTAGTTTCTTTGTTTCCATTAAAACACCTCCGGATAAATATGATAACACAGATAGCGAACAAGTTAAATGAACTTATACAAGATGTGGTAAATTTGTGCAACGTGATTAGTCTTGGCTATTTACAAAATAATAAACACTTACATTCTGGAATTATTAGCACTCTTATTGACTGAGTGCTAAAACAAGAGTATAATGATAGTATCATCATAGATGATGAAGAAATGGAGTGAGAATCATGAATATTAATAAAATGACTGAAAAGCTACAACAGGGCTTAGTAAATGCACAGTCTCTTGCAACTTCATTACATCACCAAGAGATTGATACCCCGCATTTATTAATGTCCTTATTACAAGACCATGACGGATTAGCCGCTCGTGTTTTTACAAAGGCAGGCTATCCGATTCAAGAGATATTACAAGAATTAAAACAAATTTTAGATAAAAAGCCAGCTGTTACTGGAGCAACAGGTGATCCATACGTTTCAGCAGATTTAAATCGTGCTTTATTAAAAGCAGATGATTATGCTCGAGCTTGGAAAGATGATTATTTATCAGTGGAGCACGTCTTGCTTGCGATGCTTGAATCAAAAGATTATCAAATGAAGCAATTAATAAAAAAACATCAGATTAATGAAAAGCACTTAAAAGAAATTATTTCACAGATAAGGGGGAATTCACGCGTGATGACACAAAACCCAGAAGCAACTTATGAAGTCTTAGAAAAATACGGACGTGACTTAGTAGAAGATGTAAAATCAGGAAAAATTGATCCGGTTATTGGTCGCGATGAAGAGATTCGTCGTGCGATTCGTATTTTATCTCGTAAAACAAAAAATAACCCGGTGTTAATTGGTGAGCCTGGGGTTGGTAAAACTGCTATCGTTGAAGGGTTAGCTTGGCGTATTGTTCGACAAGATGTGCCTGAAAGTTTAAAAGATAAAGTGATTTTTGAATTAGACTTAGCCGCTTTAGTTGCCGGTGCTAAATATCGTGGTGAGTTTGAAGAGCGTTTAAAAGCGGTATTGAATGAAGTTAAAAATAGTGATGGACGTATTATTTTATTCATTGACGAAATTCATACCATCGTTGGAGCAGGACGTACAGATGGTGCAATGGATGCAGGGAACTTATTAAAACCATTATTAGCTCGTGGTGAATTACACTGCATTGGTGCTACAACATTAAAAGAATATCGTGAGTACATTGAAAAAGATCCTGCCTTAGAGCGACGTTTCCAAAAAGTTCAAGTTAATGAACCAACAGTCGAAGATACCGTTTCAATCTTACGTGGATTGAAAGATCGCTTTGAAGTACACCATCGTGTTAGTATTTCAGACCGTGCAATTGTAGCAGCTGCGACATTATCTGATCGATATATTACAGATCGTTTTTTACCAGATAAAGCCATCGATTTAATTGATGAAGCGTGCGCAACGATTCGTACTGAAATCGACTCGTTACCAGAAGAGGTGGATCGCATTAGTCGTCGTGTGACTCAGCTTGAGATTGAAGAGGCGGCTCTTAAAAAAGAAAAAGATGAGAATAGTAAACAACGTCTAGAGGCGTTACAAAAAGAATTAGCGAACTTAAAAGATGAATTAAATGTTTTAAAATTACAGTGGGAAAAAGAAAAACAAGCGATTCATGGTGTGGCGGATCTAAAAAAAGAATTAGAAGGGGCACGTCGTGCATTAGAAGATGCCCAAGCACGTGGCGAATATGAAAAAGCAGCCGAATTACAATATGGAAAAATCCCAAGCTTAGAAAAACAAATTGCTGAAGTTGAAGCGATGCAACACGATGAAGCAGGGAAAGAAAATCGATTACTTCGTGAAAATGTCACAGAAGAAGAAATTGCTGAAATTATTTCGCGTTGGACAGGGATTCCAATTGCGAAACTCGTTCAAGGTGAACGTGAAAAATTATTAAATTTAAAAGAAGAATTAAAACGTCGTGTTATGGGACAAGATGATGCCATTGATTTAGTCGGTGATGCCATTATTCGTGCACGTGCTGGAATTAAAGATCCACATCGTCCAATCGGTTCATTCTTATTCTTAGGGCCAACTGGGGTTGGTAAAACCGAAATTGCTAAAGCATTGGCGGAATTCTTATTCGATAGTGAAGAACATATTGTTCGTATTGATATGAGTGAGTATATGGAGAAACATGCGGTCTCTCGTTTAGTTGGAGCGCCTCCAGGTTATGTGGGATATGAAGAAGGTGGACAGTTAACAGAAGCCATCCGTCGTAAACCATACTCAATCGTGTTATTAGATGAAATTGAAAAAGCTCATCCAGACGTATTCAATATTTTATTACAAATTTTAGATGATGGACGTATTACAGATTCACAAGGTCGTACAGTAGACTTTAAAAATACCATCATCATTATGACCTCAAATATTGGTTCACACATTTTACTTGAAAACCCTAACTTTGAAGAAGCTCAGGAACAGGTGTTAGAAGTTTTACGTGATTATTTCAAACCAGAGTTATTAAACCGTATTGATGAGATTATTACGTTTAATCCATTATCAGAATCTATTATTTATCAAATCGTCGATAAATTCATTGCTGGATTAAATGCGCGTTTAGCAGAGCAACGTATTACGGTTCGCTTAACCGATGCAGCTCATGCTTATGTAGCTGAAGCGGGATTTGACTCAGTATATGGAGCGCGTCCATTAAAACGATTCATTCAACGTACAATCGAAACAAAACTTGCACGTGCATTAATTGCAGGAGAAATCGAAATGGATACAACGGTTATTGTTGATGCTGTTGATGGTAATATCGTCTTATCATATGAAAAAAATTAATGAATCATGGCTCATAGAGACTTAAGCTCTATGAGCTTTTTATATGTGAGGAACAAAGAGAGACAGAGAAATGTAAAATAACTTAATAGTGTTTAGTATTTAAGATAATTTTAAGGTAAAGGTGTTAAGATGAGATTAACATGGTTTTTCATTAGACGAACTTTGGTCAGAAAAAGCATTTAGTAGGTTGTGTAAATGATTTTTCTATTCCTATGTGATTGGTGGGAAAGAGTAAAATAGTTAATTAAAATAGGAGGCTGTTATGAAGAAAAATAAATTTAAAAGTGTTTCAAAAGTTACGATTGGAGTCTATGTTCTAGCTGTTCTTATGGGTGGAATAGCTTTATATAATGTGTATACATGCTATGATTATATCGCTTCAATCGTTGAGCAAGGATTTGTTATCTCTGAAAATTTAACAGATGTGATTAATTACTATCTTTCAAATGTAACGCCATATGCTTTTTATACAATTTGTTTAGGGGTGATGGGGTATCTTGTTCAAAAAGTTAGCAATCTTGTTGAACTTCAACAATTAAGTGTCGTAGAAATTGAGGAGATCATAGAAGAATCAGAGAATGCAGATGAAGACTATGAGAATCTTTTAAAAGAAATCCAAACACAATAAGAGACAGAAAAAGTCTGAATGGTACAAGGAGTATGATTCAGACTTTTTTAGTTGGATATATTTTTTGATTGAAGCATTAAGAGATGAAGGAATTATTTCATTATCCGAATGTGATAAGAGTGAAAAAGAATATGTGAGGATTTTTATAAAAGCTAGCGAAATAAATTTATATTATAAAATGGAGATAAAGATAGAGTTCTTAACAGCGTGCTATAGCTGTTTATCATCCATTAAAGTAATCCTGGTTTGTTTGGTGATTGTTTTTATGATTTAGGTGATGTTTAATATCATTTTTTATTAAAGTAAGGTTGTCGATGAGACAACTTTTTTTATGCCTTTAGAAGGGAGTGAGTCATTATTCGAATTTTATAAAATATTTAGGTGTTATATATTTCAAAAAATGTAAATCTGTGTATAATGAGTAATTGATGATAAATTTTTATGAAAGGGGGCGAGAATGATGATTATTTTAGCTCATCAAAATCAATTTAAATTTAACGGGGTGACTATTTCATAAAAATAAACTTTGATGTATCGCTTTAGGGGGAGTTGTGCGAACATGTAATCTTATGCTAAAACAAGATTAATTTTTTTATTAGGATTAGTGGTGTAAGAATGGGAATATTTTTTAGCAACAAAGGAAAGTCAGGTGAATGAAGTGAGTGAATTAAAGAGTATTTATCGTTGGCTTGAAGGACAACGTTTAAAGGTATTGGGCGCATTAGTAGCGACAGCGTGTGGGATTATTTTCTCAACCTTAATTCCATTAGTTAACCAAACCGCGATTGATATGGTCATCAAACAAACGACTGAGGGAGAACAAACGATTATTTCAAAAATTGTTTTATCCGTTTCAACGTTCCAAGGTCAATTGTTGATGTGTGGATTTTTAATTATTCTATTTACAATCATTAATGCTTTATTTAATTTTTTAAAGGCCAGATGGTCAGCAGAGGCATCAGAAGATTTAGCGAAAAGTTTAAAAGATAAAATGTACAATCATATTCAACAGTTATCTTTTATGTATCATAAACGTGCCGAAACTGGGGATTTAATTCAACGTTGTACATCAGATATTGATACGATTCGTTTATTCTTATCGTCTCAATTAGTTGAGATGGGGTATTCAATTTTAATCTTTGTGATTATTTTTACGTTTATGTTAACGTTAAATGTTAAGTTTGCCTTAGTTAGTGTGTGTGTGACACCTATCTTATTTACTTTCTGTTTTATCTTCTTTAAAAAAGTTAAAAGCTCATTTCAAGAGGCAGATGAATCAGAGGCTCGGATGTCTACAATGATTCAAGAAAATTTAACTGGAGTTCGTGTGGTACGTGCCTACTGTAATCAAGAGTTTGAAATTGAGCAATTTGAAAAACGTAATTCTGATTACCGTGTAAAAAGTTATGTGATGACCAAGTTAAACGCACTCTTCTGGTCAAGCTCTGATTTTTTAAGTTTATTTCAAATTGCAATTACCGTGATTTACGGAGCGTATTTATCGATAAACGGGGAAATCACACTAGGGACATTACAAGCGTTCATTTCTTATGAATCGATGATTATTTGGCCTGTTCGTCAATTAGGTCGTATTTTAACTGATTTAGGGAAAACCACCATTTCAGCAAAGCGTATTAATGAAGTATTAAGTGAACCGATCGAATTTGAAGAAGGTTTGCAAAAACCTGACATTAAGGGAACCATTGAATTTAACCATGTTGGGTTTGAGTATGAAGATCATGATCGCATTTTAAAAGATATTACGTTTAAAGTGCAACGTGGCCAAACGATTGCCATTATTGGTCGTACGGGTTCAGGAAAAACAACGTTAATGAATTTATTGATGCGTCTTCATGACTATACAGATGGATCGATTAAAATTGATGGCGTGGAACTAAAACACATTGATAAAAAGTGGCTACGCCGTCATATTGGAGCTGTGCTTCAAGAATTATTTTTATACTCGAAAACGATTAAACAAAATATTGCGATTGCTAAAAAAGATGCGGTTGATGAAGAGATTCATAGTGTCGCTCAGTTAGCATCGGTCCATCATGTCATTGAGGAGTTTCAAGAAGGCTATGATACGATTGTCGGTGAGCGTGGTGTAACATTATCCGGTGGACAAAAGCAACGTGTTGGAATTGCCCGAGCGCTTATTAATGAATGTCCAATTTTAATCTTTGATGACTCATTAAGTGCTGTCGATACTGAAACAGATATTGTGATTCGAAAAGCATTAAAAGAACGCTCAAAAGATGTGACAACTTTTATTATTGCTCACCGTGTCAGTACGGTAAAAGATGCTGATCAAATTCTCGTGCTAGATAAGGGTCGTATCATTCAACAAGGAACACATGATGAACTGATTCATCAAGGAGGTCTTTACCAGACATTCTGGGAAATTCAAAATGAAAAAGAGGCTGAAGTTTTAAGTTTAGTTAACCAAGGAAGTGAGGTGTAAAGATGGCAAAAGAATTTGATGAAGTAGAATACACCAAAGCCGACCTTGCAACATGGAAGCAAGTTTTATCTTATATGAAGGGTGAGAGACGTGATGTTATTTTACTTTTTGTCTCTGTCATCACATTAGCCATTTTAGATACGATTTATCCGAAGTTAAATGGGATAGTCATTGATCAATATGTTTTAACAGGAAACCTTGAACAACTCCCACTGTTTGCAGGCATTTATTTAGCCTTTATCGCCTTATTCGGATTTATCGTTTGGGCATTTATCTTACTTTCAGATCGATTACAACTAAGTATTAGTTATCAAATTCGAAAAGACGGATTTAAAAAATTACAGGAATTATCATTCTCTTTTTATGATACGTCATCCGTTGGATGGCTATTATCGCGTTTAACATCTGATACGAATCGGATTGGTGGTATTTTATCATGGGGATTAACTGATGCGATTTGGGGAAGTATGGTCATGTTCTTTGTGACGATTTCAATGTTCATGATGAACTGGAAGCTTGCCTTAATCACCATCGCGGTTTTACCCATCCTGGCGGTCGTAAGCTATTATTTCCAGACGCGCATTTTAAAGCAATATCGTCGCGTACGAAAAATGAACTCTAAAATTACAGGAGCTTTCAATGAAGGGATTACAGGGGCGGTCACGACAAAAACGTTGGTGACAGAAGAAGATAATTTAGAAGAATTCAGTCATTTAACAAGAGAGATGCGTGATGGATCAGTACGTGCGTCTGTTATTAATGCCATTTATTATCCAATCATTGTCGCTTTAGGAAGTGTTGGTGTTGCTTTAATTATTAATGTTGGTGGAATGGATGTTTTTAATGGTGATTTATCTTATGGAGACTTAGTTGTTTTCCTTTCATATGCGACGCTATTTTATGATCCAATTCGCACGATTGCGAATTTATTAACACGTTTCCAAGATGCACAAGCATCAGCTGAACGTGTCATCTCATTAATTAATACAGAATCTGATATTATTGATCGACCAGATGTTATTGAAAAGTATGGTCAAATTGGAAATTTGAAAAAAGAGAATTGGGAACCGATTAAAGGAGACATTGAATTAATCGATGTGGGCTTCCATTATAAGACAGGCGAAAAAGTCATGGAACACATGAACTTGAAAATTGAAGCGGGAAATAGTATTGCCATTGTTGGACCAACAGGTTCAGGGAAAAGTACCATTGTGAATTTAATTTGTCGTTTTTATGAGCCAACAAGTGGACAAATTTTAATTGATGGTGTGGATTATCGTGAGCGTACACAAGAGTGGCTCCATTCTCATCTAGGTTATGTTTTACAAACACCGCAATTATTCAGTGGAACTATTAAAGAGAATATTCGTTATGGAAAACTAGATGCAACCGATGAAGAAATTATAGAAGCTGCGAAGCTAGTGAATGCCCATGAATTTATTACCCACTATCCTGATGGCTATGAGACAGTGATTGGAGAAGGTGGTTCGGGCTTATCAACGGGGCAAAAACAATTAATTTCGTTTGCTCGTGCTTTAATTGCTAACCCAGCTATTTTAATTTTAGATGAAGCAACAGCATCGATTGATATTGAGACGGAGAAATTAATCCAAGATGCAATTCAAGTGTTGTTAAAAGATCGAACGAGCTTTATTATTGCTCACCGTTTATCAACGATTGTAAATGCTAATCAAATTTTATTACTTAAAAATGGTGAGATTGCTGAAAAAGGAACTCATGCTGAGCTAATTGCACAAAAAGGTGATTATTATCAACTTTACATGGGACAATTTGAGAAAATTAAATAAAGGGTTATTTGTATAAGTCACGGTGATTTAAAACAAAAAGTTAAATACTATAAGATAAGAGATGAAAAAAGTTCTGACCGATTAGGTTCAGAACTTTTTTGTTAGATATATAGGAATGATAGAATGAAGGTAAAGGCAAGAATGATGATCGTTGACCATAAAAGCTGATTGATGTCGTCCCATTTTTGACTTTGTTTATATTCATAAAATTCTTCGAATGTATGATAAATTTTTTCGCCTGTTTCTTCATCATAATCGTTATTTCTATCTTTTGTATCTTTGATTGACCAGTATTTAGGCAAGAAAAATAGAACATAGCGTTTTGTTTTTTGCCATGAATATTCAAAGGTATAAAAAGTTCCTTGATCGATAATCCATTTGAAGCCATACACACAGAAGAAAAAAAGTGAGACTAGAAATAGAGTATTGATGAGATTTATAGTTGAGAATCCCTGCCAAAGGAGAAAGAAACAAGATAAGCTTGTCATCCATAATGTTGATTTTAAAAAGATATGATATTTTTGTAACATTTTGCCACCACCTAGGGTTTTTTTACTAATTATACCAGAATTATCATTGGAAATAAATTTTAGCTATGAAAAAATAACTAGTTTTATAATAAATATTTTTATTTAATATAAGATAAACCTCTTATTATAGATATTTTTGGTCGTTTTATAACGAAAAAAAATAACTTTACAAAAAAATAACGCTTTCAACCTGAATTTAGGATTTACAAACTATAAACTGGGATATAAAATAGTAACAAGTATCATAAAATGATACAAAAAATTCCAATTATGGAAAGTTTTTTATAAGGGGGACATTATAATGAATAAGAAATTAGTAAGCATTTTTGCTGCTGCTTTCTGTGCATTTGGTCTTGTCGCATGTTCATCAAATGATGCTGGCAATCAACCAAGTGGAGAAAGTCAACAATCTTCGAGTGTTAGTGAGACAAACTCGAATAAAGTATTAAAATTATTACAAACATCTAACATTAAATCATTATTACCTTGGCAAGCAACAGACAACGTATCATTCTTAATGTTAGGAAACATCTTAGAAGGTTTAGTTTTATTTGGAGAAAATGGGGAAATTAAACCAGGTGTTGCAGAATCTTGGGATATTTCAGAAGATGGATTAACATATACATTCCATTTAAATCAAGACGCTAAATGGGTAAAAGCTGATGGAACAGAAGTTGCACCAGTAACAGCTCATGACTTTGTTTATTCTTGGACAAAATTAATTGATCCTCAAAGTGGTGCTGAATATAACTTTATGTTAGAAACAGCTGGTGTTGTTGGGGCAAGTGATGCATTAGGACTAGCATCTAACTTAGTTACTTATAACACAAGTTCAAAAGAGTTAGCTGCTTTAAAAGTTGAAGATTACGAAGATGGTGAAACTGGTACAGCACAAGAGCAATATGAAGAAGCAAAAGCAGATTTAGAGGCATCTGTTGCATCTGCTGAAGAAGCAATTAAAGCATTAGGATTTGCATCAGTTGAAGAAGCAAATACAAACATGCAAACATTAATTGATCAATTAGGATTCAAAGCAATTGACGATTATACTTTTGAAGTAAAATTAGCAACACCAACGCCATACTTCTTATCATTAATGGCATTCCCTGCATTCTATCCAGTTAATGAAGCATTCGTTAATGAAGTAACAGAAGATAAATTTGGAACAAGTGTTGATACATTCTTATATAATGGTCCATTCTTATTTACTGAGTGGAAGATTTCAAAAAGCTTCTATTTAACAAAAAATGAATTATACTGGGATGCTGAAAATGTAGCATTATCAGGAGTTGACTTCACAGTTATTGAAGATGTCGATAATAATACTCAAGTTAGCTTATATACAGATGGAACAGTAATGACAGCTGGATTAAGTGGACAAAACGTAGCAACTTACGGATCACGTCCAGATGCGGTTGCAGAAGGTGATGCCGGGGTATTCTACTTAGAAATTAACCAAGGTAACGGAGCAATGACTCCAGAGATGAAATTATTATCAAATGCTAAAGCTCGTAAAGCCATCAATATGGCAATTGATAAATCATTCATCACAGATGAGGTATTAGCTAATGGTTCAACAGTCGCTGATTACTTAGTACCAAAAGATTTCGTATATGGACCTGAAGGAACTAAGTTTGAAGGAAAAGATTTCCGTTCAACTTATCCAGGATTTAATACATATAATGTAGAAGAAGCTAAAAAATTATGGCAAGAAGCAGTAGCTGAAACTGGTGTAACTGGTGCGATTGATCTAGAATTATTAATCCAAACTGGAGATACAGCTATCAAGATGGGATCTGCAATCCAGAATGACTTAAACGAAGCATTCAGTGAGTTTGGTTTAACTGTAACTGTTCAACCAGTTCCATTCCCAGAAAAATTAGCTCGTGTATCTGCTGGAAACTATGAATTAGCATTCTCAGGATGGTCACCAGACTATGCTGATCCAATGACATTCTTAGATATGTTCGTTACAGGTGGAGGACATAACAACTTAGGATACTCAAATGCTGATTACGATCAATTAATTAATGATTCAAAATCTGGAGATTTAGCAACTGATTATGAAGCACGTTGGGAAGCATTAATCAACGCTGAAGAAATTTTATTAGGTCAAGACCAAGCTTTAATTCCTTTATATCAAAAAGGAACTGTAAGCTTACGTTCATTAAACTTAATTAACTACTGGCCACAAGCAGTTGGACCTGACTACTTCTACAAATGGGTAGACATTAAAGAAAACTAAAAAAGAGGTTTTACAAGCATAAGGCTACCTTGGTCTTATGCTTGTTTACCATAAATTATATTTTAGATGAGTATAAATTTTTTATGAAAGAAGTGACCTATCTATGGTCATGAATATTAAGGTTTTAATAAGGACTATGGCATTTAAATAAAACCTAATCATAAAAAATCACACATCTTAGAATTGTCTAAAAAATAGATTTAAAAAATGACAATTTAATTATTAATTTTTTAAATCTATCTTTTATTCAATACAACGAGAAAACATGAATTAAAGAGAAAGAAAATCCGGAAGGGGAGGTTAATGATGTTTAAGTACATTTTAAAGCGTCTTGGCTACATGGCGGTTACGTTATTTTTAGTTTTAACGGTTAACTTTTTATTGCTTCAGTTATTACCAGGAAGCCCATTTGATGGTGAGAAAAAGACGGAAGCTCAAATTGCTATTTTAGAGGAAAAGTATGGGATGAATGATCCGATTCCTGTACAGTATGCTCGATACCTAAAAGGAGTATTCCAAGGGGATTTTGGAACATCGTTTAAATTACAAAACCAAGAGGTTACGGATTTAGTTTTAACACGAATCCCTTATACAATTAAACCAGGAGCATTAGCTCTTTTGATTGGGATAATAATCGGGATTACATTAGGAGCTGTCGCTGCAATGAAGCGAAACTCGTGGGCAGATCATATGATTACGATTATATCAGTACTCGGAGTTTCGATTCCATCATTCGTATTAGCTGCCTTCTTACAATATTTTATTTGTACAAAATTAGGATGGTTACCAGTTATTTATCAACCAGCTGAGGAAATGCGTGGAGTAACGATGTGGGATGAATTTAAATCATTGATTTTGCCAGCTATTTCACTTTCAGTACCAGTCATCGCATCATTAATGCGTTACATGCGTTCAGAATTAATTGAAGTTTTAAATACAGATTATATTTTACTAGCTCGTGCCAAAGGGTTAACAAAAGCACAAGTTAT
This sequence comes from Turicibacter sp. GALT-G1, assembly GCF_025594995.1. Lineage (NCBI taxonomy): Bacteria > Bacillati > Bacillota > Erysipelotrichia > Erysipelotrichales > Turicibacteraceae > Turicibacter > Turicibacter sp. GALT-G1. Next base: position 28,036 of record NZ_JAMQUS010000022.1, on the reverse strand, counting down.
TGTGCATCATGCACTGCGTAATGCATTAATTCCAGTTATTACAGTTGTTGGACCGATGGTTGTTTCAATTATGACTGGAAGTTTAGTGGTTGAAAAATTCTTTGGAGTCCCAGGGTTAAGTAATTTACTATTAAACTCTGTTACGATGAAGGATCAATTCTTAACGTTAGGAATCGCATTCTTCTATGCCTTCTTATATGTTATTGTTATTTTAATTATTGACTTATTATACGGTGTCATCGATCCTCGTATCCGTTTAGCTGGAGGTGGAAAATAATGATTTCAAAAAAATATGATCCAACAAAATTTGAATTAGCTGCAAAACATCAAGGTCAATCCGATGAAATTAAAACAGAAAGTTTAACTTTTTGGCAAGATGCTTGGCGTCGTTTACGTCAAAATAAAGCGGCACTTATTTCAATGTATGCCATTTTAATTTTAGTCGTTTGTTCATTCTTAGCACCAGTCATTGGTCCAAAACACTCAAGTGGGGAAGTGGTTAAATATAATCAAACTCCAGTTTTAATTGATCCAGATACAGGAACAAAAATTGAAAAATCACGCTTAAGTTATTTACCACCACGCGTTCCAGGACTTGAAAAATTAGGTATTTTAAATGGAACAAGTGTTAAAAAAATGACACCGTTTGATTTATTTGTCGGAAATTCATTACCACAAGAGGTAAGTACGTTAAACTCCGCTTTAACAAAAGCTGAATTTGTTGAAGCTTTAGGGATTAAGTATCATCCAAATGATTATGACATTATGGAGTGGTCTGGAAAAGGTGAAAATCTGATGATCACGATTCAATTACGCGGAGCATCATCAACTGAAACAGTACCAGTTACAGATTTAATGAGTAAATATTCGGCATATAGTAACTTAGACTCATTTGAATTAAAATCAACGGAGTTTGATACACAAGGAATTCAGATGATTAAAGTAAATGTTAATGCCTACGTGTTAAAAAATGTTGAACATTTATATTTCTACTTTGGAACAGATGAATTAGGATTCGATGTATGGACACGTTTATGGACAGGAGTTCAAGTATCATTATTAATTGGTCTTTTATCATTAATTGTTGACTTTACACTCGGAATTTTATACGGTTCAATTGCTGGATTCTACGGTGGGACAGCGATTGATAACGTCATGATGCGTATTACGGAAATTTTAGGATCTATTCCAACAACGGTTATCCTGATTATCTTTATTGCTTCTAAAGATGCAGTGCTTTCAGGAATTCAAAATATCTTACATGTTAAATTATCTAACGTCACAGGATCATTTATTATTCTTCTGATGGCCATGAGTTTAACAGGATGGATTTCAGTTGCTCGTGTCGTACGTGCGCAATATTTAAAATTAAAAGATCAAGAATTCGTAATGGCATCAACAACACTTGGTGCAAGTAGTACTCGTATTATTTTCAAACATTTATTCCCAAATATTATTGGGCAATTAGTTGTTATGGCAACGTTCTCAATTCCAGCTGCTATTGCAACAGAAGCGATGTTATCATTCATCGGTTTAGGATTACCAATTCCAATGTCCTCATTAGGGGTATTATTAAGTGATGGAACAAGTAAAATGACATTTTATGCTTACTTATTATTTGTGCCAGCATTCTTTATGGTGTATTTAATGTTAGCGATCAATTTATTTGCAAATGGACTTCGTGATGCGTTAGATCCACGTTTACGCGGGAAGTAAGAAGGGGACGGTGAGAAAATCATGAAGAAAGTATTAGATGTTAATAATCTGAATATCACATTCGATACATTCGCAGGCCCTGTTTCTGCAGTTCGAGGTGTGAGCTTTACGTTACACGAGGGTGAGACATTAGCAATCGTTGGAGAATCAGGATCAGGTAAATCAGTTGCTTCAAAAGCGATTATGGGGATTTTAGCTGAAAATGGTAGAATTACTGACGGTTCAATGACATATACAAAAGAAAACGGAGAAGAAATCGATTTAGCGAAATTATCTGAGCATGAATATCATAAGATTCGTGGAAAAGAAATCGCGATGGTTTTCCAAGATCCAATGACATCTTTAAATCCAACAATGACTATTGGAAAACAAATTATGGAACCGATCATGAAACATCAAGGATGTTCAAAAGCAGAAGCAAAAGCTAAAGCAGAAGAATTAATTACTCTTGTTGGAATTAGTGAAGCAGCAAAACGTATGAAGCAGTATCCTCATCAGTTCTCTGGTGGAATGCGTCAACGTATTGTTATTGCTATTGCCTTAGCATGTAATCCACGTGTATTAATTTGTGATGAGCCAACAACTGCACTTGATGTCACAATCCAAGCTCAAATTTTAGAGTTAATTAAAGATTTACAACAAAAAACAAATGTTGCTGTTATCTTTATTACACACGACTTAGGTGTTGTAGCAAACGTTGCCGATCGCGTTGCTGTTATGTATGCAGGGCGTGTTTGTGAAATCGGAACGAGCAATGAAGTTTTCTATAATTCATGCCACCCTTATACATGGGGATTACTGGCATCAATGCCTGACTTAGATACAAGTGATGAACAGCTTTATGCGATTCCTGGAACCCCTCCTAATCTTTTAACACCACCAAAAGGAGATGCGTTTGCTTTTCGTAGTGAGTATGCTTTAAACATTGATTTTGAAGAACAACCACCAATGTTTAAAGTCAGTGATACACATTATGCGGCAACATGGTTATTGCATGAACAAGCACCAAAAGTAACCCCACCTGCTGCAGTATTACGTCTTCGTGCAAAAGGAGGATACACTCATGAGTAATAACGAACGCGAAGTTTTATTAGAAGTTAAAAATTTAAAACAATATTTCAAAATTGACCATAAACTAACGGTTAAGGCGATTGATGATATTTCATTTAAGATTTATAAAGGAGAAACGTTTGGATTAGTTGGAGAGTCAGGATCAGGTAAATCAACAACTGGACGTAGTATCATTCGTTTATATCAACCAACAGCCGGAGAAGTTATCTTCAAAGGGAAAAACATTGCAAAAAAATTATCGAAAAAAGAAAAAGCAGAAGTTTGTCAACAAATTCAGATGATTTTCCAAGATCCAATGGCGTGTTTAAATCCTCGTATGCGTGTGATTGATATTATTGCTGAAGGAATTGATATTCATAAATTGGCGAAAAATAAAAAAGACCGTGAGGAAAAAGTTTATAAAATTTTAGAAGCTGTTGGTTTAAGTAAAGACCATGCTGGGCGTTATCCTCATGAATTTTCTGGTGGACAACGTCAACGTATTGGGATTGCCCGTGCGTTAATAACAAATCCGGAGTTTATTATTGCCGATGAACCAATTTCTGCGCTTGACGTTTCAATTCAGGCACAGGTGGTTAACTTAATGAATACTCTGAAAAAAGAATTTGGATTAACATACTTATTCATTGCTCATGACTTATCAATGGTTAAATACATTTCAGACCGTATTGGAGTTATGCATTTAGGACGCTTAGTTGAGCTTGGAAGTGCAGACGATATTTATGCGAATGCAATTCACCCATATACTCGTTCATTATTATCCGCTATTCCACTTCCAGATCCAAATTATGAGCGTGATCGTAAACGTATCGTTTATGACAAATCACAAATTGATTATTACGCTGGGGACTGGACAGAAGTAGCACCAGGACACTTCGTTTTAGGAACAAAAGAAGAAATTGAAAACTGGAAACAGTCACGTAAATAAAAAGAAGTTGTAGCCGAATTTTCGGTTGCAACTTCTTTTTTTATTTGACTCTGTTAGTTTAAAAGATAGTTGAGTTTTAGATAAATGTTGATTTCAGTAGAAAGCAACTTAATCGAAAAAGCGACGCACTATAAGATGAAATTTAGACTTTCCTGTTGAATATCAACATGTTCTTAAAACACAGCCTTAACTGAATCAGGTGGACAATCTGGAGTTGTTAAAATTATTTCAACTGGATTGTTAGGAAATGTGGGAGCTGTTTTAACTTTATTAGGAGTGGTAGCTTGTCCGATTACATTAGGAGATGCAGCATTTAGAAGTGTTCAATTCAGGATTGCTGATGCTTTACGTATCAAGCAAGATGCAATCGTTAAACATTCCTTTATTGTTATTCGCTATTTATTGTTTGTATTATTTTAACACAAATCAATTTTATTATTTTATAGAATTGAGTCAGTAAATATCAGAGAGGATAAATGATGACTTTATTGGATTAAGAAGTTTTATAGCCAAGTTTAGACACTGTTTTATTTAATCTTAAAGGAATGAATTAGGTAAAAAGTAAATATAGTTATAAACTGGAGGTTTAAATTAGTTGATGAATTTATGAGCAAACGAGTTGAAATTAGAAATGAAAGTCATCATTAATAGGTTGTATCTAATTAAAGGGTAGTGTACAATATAAAAGATAGATGATGGCTATCGTTATGGAGGGATATGGATGGTTGAAATTTATACATCTCCCAGCTGTTCATCATGCCGTAAAGCGAAAAAATGGTTAGATGAATATGGGATTAAATATATTGAAAAAAACTTATTTGTAACGAAAATTACACGTGAAGATATTAAACAGATTTTAGAAAAAACAGAAAATGGATTTGAAGATATTATCTCAACCCGTTCAAAAGCATTTAAAGAAAATAACTTAGATGCAGATGAGATGACAATCAATGAATTACTTGATTTTATCGTTGAAAATCCAAGTGTTTTACGTCGTCCTATTATCGTCGATAAACATCGTTTACAAGTTGGATATAATGACGAAGAGATTCGCTGTTTCTTACCACGTGAATTACGCAATGTCATCTACTGTAAGAATTGTGATAACTGTAATTGCTCATATGTTAATGCTTTAGAGCGTGCGTTAAGTGACAATTTTATAGAGAATACAAGTAAAAGAAACTAATATATTAATAGTAAGAGAAGTAATCTAGGTTAAAGATTACTTCTTTTTTTATACCAGTCGATCAATAAACAGAGAGTTATAGAGATAAATATTTTAAAAAGAGACAAACATATTTTTAAAATTTGATGAATACATTGTAATAAGTGATCTTTAACATACAAACAGCAACTAAGCAATCTGTACTATGTATAGTTGTTTTTTATTATGTCATAAAAAATTCGAAAAATGGAAGGAGAGAACAAGATGATCAATGTGAATGAAATTTTACATCGCTTAATCGCTGAATTCCAAAGTATTGAGCAAGTGACGGCTATTGCCATGGCAGGATCTAAATTTTCTAATTATCAAGATGATTTATCCGATATTAACATAAATATCTACTACACCGAATTTATTCCTAGTGAGACGAGAAATCAAATTTTAATGAAGTTTTCAGAGTCTATGGAACTGGACTGTCTAGGAGAAGTACAAACCGACCATTGTTTACTTCGGGATTTCCCTATTGAACTTGATTTATGTTATCTAGATATTGAAGAAATTGAAAAACAACTTATTACTGTGATGAATGAAGCGTGTGTTACTCGCTATAATTCAACGCGTATTGCTTATTTTGTTCATTACTCAAACATTGTATTTGATCGTCATGAACAATTATCGACATTGAAACAAAAATATACCTCGCAATATCCTGATCTATTACGACAAAAAATTGTTCAAATTCAATATCCTTTACTTAAATCAAACTCTAAATCATACTACATTTCATTCGAACGAGCCCTTGAACGTCGAGATCGAATTCATATTTCTAGCCTTTTAAATGACTATTTAAAAAGCTATTTAGATCTCTTATTTGCGATTAATCGACAATTTTATCCAATTGAAAAGCGAATTATACAAATCATGGAAGAATCTTGCCCGCTAATACCTAACCTTATGAAAGAACATATTGAACTTCTGTTTATTCATGCGGGACGTTGTGATAAACAACTTTTAAGCGTCTTAGATATTATGATTAATCAAGTCACTCATCTTTTAAATGAACAATATCTGCTTTAAAAAGAAATTCACCCTTTTTTGCGTAAGTTAAAGTGGGTGATCAATATGTTAACAGCAAAACAAAATAACCAACTCGTTGATTTAACACAAATTCCAAAAAAGGAACTTGCACAACTAAAACTTAGTTCAAATTATGAGTGCCCGTATTGCGGCTCTCCTGTTATTTTTAAACAGGGGCCAAAAAGAAGGGCGCATTTTTCCCATATAACTCCTTGTGATTACGATAGTCATACTCATGAAAGCGAAGCCCATCAGCTAAGCAAGCTCGTATTATCACAGTGGTTAATTAATCAAGGAGCCACCTCCGTACAGCTTGAATATCGATTGTCAGCTGTTAATCGGATTGCAGATATTTACTTTGAATGGAATGAGCAAAAATATGTGTTTGAAATTCAAAAAAGTCTGATGACACCAGAGCTCTTTGAACAGCGAAATAAAGATTACCGTCAGTCAGGAATTCAGGTGATTTGGATTTTTATCCGTGATATTCAGGAAAGATCACACACTTATTTATTAAATCAAGTCATGCGGCTTCAAAAGGGAAATCGATTAATTCATTTTAATGTCCTCACTGAAACTCTTACTTTTTTTGATCATCTTGTTTGGTTAAATCAAAAAGAGGTTGAAGGAACGATTCAAGCTGTTCCCCTGAAATTTTTATCGTTAGATCAACTACTCTTCCCACCACAAGCGTATAAACAAAAGCGATTAAGTCAATGGTTAGCCATTAAGAAAGAATTTCGATGTCAAAAATATGTAGGTTATCAACGAAAAGAATATGGTCTTTTAAGAATGTGTGCACCTTTTTTAATTAATTTATCTTTATTACCATCAGTTGTTGGCTGGCCGATTGAAGAGGTTGCATACGAGAAGCCACTCTTTATTTGGCAGGCGTATGTTGTTTTATGTATCATGTCTAATTATGAAGAACATGAGGTGTTTACTTTATCAGAAATCCGCCAAAAGTTAAGACTTCATTATCGACTAAAAGAGTCACAGCACACATGGTTAGGTTTGAAAAAATATTTAGAGTTATTATCCATGTTTGGTATGATTCGTGAGCAATTTGGCTATTATGAATATATTAAGAAACCACATTTATACTTACAGCTTGAACCTTATTTAATAGAGGATGAGCAATTAGGTCAACTTTGGTTGCAACAAAAAAACTAGCTTCTACCTTAGAAGCTAGCTTTTCCTATTTTTTAGCGACGGCTGTGGCGCGCTTAATTTTATTTTCAGCGGGACGCGTCGGAATATTATGTTTATTTAATAAATCGTTAAAGATTTTTAATCCTTCATGATAATCTTTAACTTCATATTCTAGTTCGAAATCAATCACTTCACCATAGAAGCTTTTATCTAGGACAAGAAGTCCATTTTCATAAGGAACTTCAGCACGTTTGGTTGTTAAATCTGTCATGACGCGTAATTCATCTACATGAATTCCTAACTCAACTAAGGCATCGTAAACAGGTCCTTTTACGAGTTGATGATCATGTTTAAATGTTTTGTAGTCTGCTTTTGTAATCATTTGATTTGTCTCAAGTAGACCGACTTCTGCTTTCGTTTTTAATGTTAATTCATACGTGTTATTTTTTACTCGTACGCGAAGAGCCGCTTGTTGGCGTTTTAAATCATGAGATAGTGTATCAAAATAGACATTTTTTTGTGTCCAAATTTGCTCTTCATGAATTGAGAAATAATTTAATAATTCATGATATTCATTTTCATCTAACATGTTTTTAAATTCAATTTCCAGATTTGTAGACATAAACAATCTCACCTCTATTTAATTATGACGCAAAGACATGATATAATCAATGAGTGAAGAAAATATTTATAAAATAAGTTGAGTGAGAGACAACAGATTAAATCAAAGTGAAGAAATAGAGGTGAATTTAATGGATTGGTTAAGTTTTTTTGAGCCGTATGAATTAGCCTTACAAGAATTAAAAATAAACTTACGCGGAATCCGCCAACAATATAAAACGAAGGGATTACACTCTCCGATTGAATTTGTAGATGGTCGTATTAAAACGATCTCGAGTATACTGGATAAATTGGACCGTATGGGGTTATCAATTCAGGAGATTGATAAAGTATATGATATTGCCGGAATTCGTATTAACTGTCAGTTCGTTGAAGATATTTACATGGTGGTTGAGTTATTAAAAAAACGTCAAGATTTAGAAATTGTTGAGACGCGTGATTACATTTTACATCAACGTGCAAGTGGATATCGATCGTATCATATTCATGCTTATTATCATTTAGAAACGATTGATGGGATGAAAAAAGTTATGATTGAATTTCAAATTCGAACACTTGCAATGAACTTTTGGGCGAGTATTGAACATTCATTAAACTATAAATATGAAGGACAAATTCCAGAAGGAATTAAAGACCGATTAAAACAAGCCGCTGAAGCTGCTGCTTGGTTGGATGGTCAGATGTCAGAGATTCGTGATGAAATTGCGGAGGCACAGAAAACATTTGAAAAACGTCAATCCGATGAGTTTAGAGTGGTTGAACCGCCTGCTAGCCTAGTGACGTTAAATGAAGATTATTTAATTAAAAAGCATAAAGGAGATTAACATGAAAGTAGCAATCTATGCGAACGAGCGTGAGCAGTCTCAACAAGTCAAAGAGCAACTTATGTTAAAATTACAACAAGAACAAATCGAATTAAATGATCAAGAACCTGAAATTGTTTTAACGATTGGTGGAGATGGGACCGTTTTACATGCGGTCCATCATTATCTGAATCAAATTGAGAAGGTTAAATTTATTGGGATTCATACGGGTCACTTAGGTTACTACACAGATTGGTTACCTGATGAGTTAGATGAGCTTGTGGAGTTTTTAAAACAAGAACATTCAAACATCAATCATCATCCATTATTGTCCATCGTCCTTTGTGAGTCTGTAGCTTCGGAAAGTGAAGTTTGCCATCAATTATATGCGTTTAATGAAATGACGCTTTTAAATGCTTATCGAACGCAGCATTTAAATGTGACCATTGATGATTTGTTTTTTGAATCGTTTCGTGGAACCGGTGTCTGTCTGTCAACCCCAACGGGAAGTACAGCGTATAATAAATCATTAGGGGGAGCGATTATTTATCCTAGCTTAAAAGCGTTCCAAATGACCGAGATTGCATCGATTAATAATAATGTGTTTCGTACAATTGGATCACCATTAATTATTCCGCAAGAGCAAGTCGTGACACTTCAATCAGAAAACTTTGCTGATGTGACGATTACTCGTGACCATTTATATGAATCATATCAAAATATTCAAAAAATTAAAGTGACCCTATCAGAACGTTCCGTTGCTTTCATTAAACGTCGTGATGGACTTTTCTGGGGACGCGTCAAGCAACATTTCTTATAGGAGTACCGACATGAGTTTGACTTTAACTTACACGATTAAACCAGAAGAACACGGAACATCGATCTTAAATTTTTTAAAGAAACAAGAAATTTCTAAAAAAGCGATTGTCGCCACGAAGCATCGTGGAGGAGATTTGCAAGTGAATGGAGAGCATCAAACCGTTCGTTATGTCTTACAAACAAACGATGAGCTAAAGATTATTTTTCCGCCAGAAGAACGAAGTGCTGGATTAGCTTCTTATGAGTTGCCACTTGATATTATCTTTGAAGATGATTACCTATTGGTGGTGAATAAACCAGCGGGCATTCCGACCATTCCATCGATTCGCCATCCATATGAAACGTTAGCCAATGCACTAGTTCACTATTATAATCAAGAAAAAATTGAATCCACGATTCATTTTGTTAATCGACTGGATCGGGATACATCAGGCTTATTAGTTGTGGCGAAATATCGTCATATTCATCATTTAATGACAAAAGATGTGAAGCAAATTAAACGAAAATATTATACCCTTGTGAAAGGTCATCTCACGACTTCAGGCACAGTCGAAGCTCCAATTGCTAGATTGCAAGAGGGAAACGTTAAACGTGGGGTTCGTGAAGATGGAGATCATGCAGTCACGCATTATCGTGTCATTGAAACACAAGGTGAAAATACACTCATTGAATGTGAACTTGAAACGGGACGAACACACCAAATTCGTCTCCATATGGATTATTTAGGACATCCCTTGATTGGAGATACACTGTATGATGATCAAGCACTATTTTTAGAAGATGGCCATTTATTGCATAGCTATTATGTCAGCTTTATTCACCCAATTACAAAAGAAACGTATGAATTTCAAACAGATCTTCCCAAACGTTTTTCAATCTAAAAGAAGTGAGTCCCGTGAGGACTCACTTTTTATGTTTAATAGCGGTATCGCATATTTGTATAGCCACCTGCGATACTAATCACTTTATATCCAGCTGGTTCAAGCATCATACATGCTCGATAACTTTCACCCCCATGAGCGCAGATTAAATAATAGGTATCTCGCAAATTTAAGTAGCGCTCTGGATACATGACGAGCGTTTGATAGGGGATATTAACTGCTGTTGGAAGATGAAACTGAGCATACTGATAAGGATCACGAATATCAATAATGACCGGATTCGTACTCATGATTTGACTCAATTGAGCCATTGTAATACTTCTTGGCATAACGGACCTCCTTTGTTATTAACGTAAATCGTTTTTTTATCGTTCACACAGCGGAAACTATTATGTTGTCAGCATCTAAAAAATGATATACTTAATATATACTATGAGGGGAGAAGTGGGGATGCTATATGCTTTTACAAATAAAAGAACTTTATAAAGAAAAATGTATTATTGATGAGATGCCAGACTATCCAAATGATTATTACTGGTTCAAAGATGAAGGGAATCATTTGATTGGCATAAAGAAAAACATTCCGACATCAGAAAAAAAATTGCTATCCTTATTATTTGATGAGATTGTCTCTATTGATTTTGATCAACAAAAAAGGTTATTTTGGTTAGAGTTATTGTTATATGGAAAGACAAAATTACTAGAGACGATGGTTCATCCATACGATGAAGTGCGATTTATCTTTTTCCACCATAATTTTGATTCGGACACAAAAATTGAATTTGATCAATTAATTAAAAGCTTTAATCAGAAATTCATTGTTTTATTTATTGATCGTGAATATGGTGTCATTCTTGATTTTACCAAACGAAATGAATATGACGTGGAAGAATTTGAAGAAATTGCAAAAGCAATCAACGAAGATTTTTATTATTATACGAATCTTTATAAGACGGTCGATTATTCGATTGATGATCAAATCTCTGAGGCTTTTCTAAAAGAATTTAATCTCTATCAAAAGTATCGAAATCGTCAAGTTCTTATTATGGAACAACAAGAACTTCTATTACAATATATGATTTTAACTGTTAATGATTACGATGGATTTAACCAATTGGCGCAAAAGATTGAAAGATTATCTTATGATCTTGTGGAAGTGGTGAAGTGTTATTTAGACAATAACTTTAATTTATCGATGGGGGCGAAAGCCTTGTACATGCATCGCAATACGTTCATGAACAAATTAGAACGATTTATTCAATTAACGGGACTTAATGTGAAAGAGTTTAAACATGCCATTGTAGCCTATATTTTGATAAAAAACCTCGAATTAAAAAGTAATATATAAACGTTATATACAAGGTGCACAAGTTATATGATTAAAATGAGTGCAAGTTGTTTATTGAAAGTTAATCGCTTTCATTCTATAATTTACCTATACCAAGAGGGAGGAATTAAAAATGGCTGAATTAAAATTGAAAAACATTTATAAAATTTATGAGAACAATCCAAATCCATCTGTAACAGATTTCAATCTAGATATTGCAGATAAAGAATTCATCGTATTCGTTGGACCATCAGGATGTGGGAAGTCAACAACATTACGTATGATTGCGGGGTTAGAGGAAATCTCTAAAGGGGAATTTTATATCGATGGTGTCTTAATGAATGACGTGGCGCCAAAAGATCGTGATATCGCGATGGTATTCCAATCTTATGCATTATATCCTCACATGAATGTTTATGATAACATGGCATTCGGATTAAAATTACGTAAAATTCCTAAAGAGGAAATTGATCGTCGTGTGAAAGATGCAGCTCGTATTTTAGGACTTGAACAATATTTAGATCGTAAACCAAAGGCGTTATCAGGGGGACAACGTCAACGTGTTGCTTTAGGACGTGCCATCGTACGTGATGCAAAAGTATTCTTAATGGATGAGCCATTATCAAACTTAGATGCTAAATTACGTGTTGCCATGCGTTCAGAAATCATCAAATTACATGAGCGTTTAGCGACAACTACAATCTACGTTACCCATGACCAAACAGAAGCGATGACAATGGCTTCTCGTATTGTTGTTATGAAAGACGGAGTAATTCAACAAATCGGATCTCCAAAAGAAATTTATGATAATCCAAAAACTGTTTTCGTTGGTGGATTCATCGGATCTCCTGCAATGAACTTTGTTCATGGTAAAGTAGCAAATGGTTACTTTATTGCAGATAACTTAAAATTCCGTATTCCAGACGCCAAATTTAATATGTTAAAACAAAAAGGATATGATAATAAAGAAGTGATTTTCGGTATCCGCCCAGAAGATATTCATGATGAACCAATCGTAGCAGATACTTATAGTGAAGCAAAATATAAAGCTGAAATCGAAGTAGCAGAGTTATTAGGACATGAGTCTATTCTGTATACAACTTTAGCTGGGCAACAATTAGTTGCTAAAGTAGATGCTCGTTCTGATGTTCGTATGGGAGATACATTAGAGTTAGCGTTAGACATGAACAAATGCCACTTCTTCGATGTAACAACTGAAGAAGTTATCCGCTAATTTTATTTAAACACACACATACACACGTTAAAATATAGCCAAAGCTGTCTCGAAAGGGACAGCTTTTTATTAGTTAACCTATTTAAGAAATGAAAGTCAATTCAACATTTAATGAGGGACTATCGCTAAAAAAGTGACGTATGTTTTAGACTTGCCTCTCTAAGAAAATAGTATGATTAGTTAGAACAATCGTTGGAGAGAGTAAAAAGATTCAGTTTGATTGAATAGTAGTTTTAGTGGAACTAGTTGATGAGGTACAACTATGAATGCTTAAGGATATAGGCGGATTGGGTTAGATTATTTAATCAATCATCGTTTATTTACTTCTAAGTTTACTAAATAGTCTAGTCTAAACGCGGCAGTGATTCCAATACTATAACTAATTAAATCTCCAACTAAAAATCCATTCCCTACCAGTAGAGGAAAGCTACGGGTTCGTTTCACTCACCATTGCCCTAGCAGTTGAGGATACATTTTCTTCGAAAATGCCAGGTGACCCAATCCAGTTTCAACAAGCCTCTCTCCTATAAAGTTGAAAAAAAGGCTGTAGACTCCAAAAAGAGTCATCAGCCTTTTTTTGTTAACCTTCACGGCGAGATAAACGTTTGTTTCAACCTTTTATTTGGTAGATTCTCGTTCGATGAGTTCAACCGGTAAGGAAATATGTCGTTGTTCGATTGGTTCGTTATTGATTAGTTTAAATAATGTTTCTGCAGCGATTTCCCCCATTGAAACTATTGGTTGAGCAATTGTTGAAATCGTTGGATCTGTAAATTCACAAATACTAATGTTGTCGTAACCGATAATTTTAATCTCTTGTGGAACTTGGCGTCCTAGTTTCTTTAGGCAACGAATACAGTTTGCTGCAATAATATCACTTGCTGCAAAAATTCCATCAATTTCAGGATGAGTGACTAAGAAGTTATAGATTTCAGCATTGGTATCTGGAGTAAATTCTAGTTCTACTGTATGAACTTGAATATCTGGATGGCGCTGTAAGGTTTGTAAAAAACCGTTTGCGCGTTCATTAGCAGGAGATAATGTTTGAGGGCCTCTGAACTGAACAATCTTCCTACAATTTGCCTCAATTAATCGATTGGCTGCTAAGATTCCCCCCATATAATTATCTGCTGTAACAGATGGAATATCTTTACTAATAATACGATCTAATCCAACGATAGGAATATCCAAATTGATGTATGATACGATATCTGGAGAATTCGAACATAAAATTAGACCATCAATTTTATTTGTTGAAAAGATTTGTAAGTATTCTTTTTCACGGTCAAGGCTTTCTCTTGATGTACAAAGCATTGTTTTATAGCCATGTTGTAAAATAACTTCTTCAATTCCGGAGATCATATCATTAAAAAACTCATTTTTTAAATCTGGAATAATAATTCCAATAATTTTTGATGATTTTCGATACAGAGAACGTGCAATTTCATTAGGAACGTAATTTAATTCCTTAATTGCTTGCATAACTAACTCTTTTGTATGTTCATTGACATATCCTTTGTTATTGATGACGCGTGAGACGGTTGCTACAGAAACGTTAGCAAGCTTTGCGACGTCTTTAATATTCGCCAAAGTTTTTCACCTCTAAATTCCCTTATTACTCGTTATTTCTATCCTAATTATAAAAGACAATCTTTCACAATGTCAATGGATATCATGAGCTATTAGGAAATGAAAGACTTATTAGTCCATTTCTTGCCTCTAAATCTAAAGGTGAAAATCAGCCCTCTAAAACATTCGTCGATAGCAAATGCAATCCAAATCCCAACTAATCCAAGGTTAAAATGAATTCCTAAAATATAAGCAACTGGGATACAGATGAGCCACATTCCAACAATTCCAAAAATGAAAGGATAATTAACGTCTCCCGCTGCTTTTAGCGCATTCGTTAAAACTAAGTTTGAGGCGCGACCAATCTCAAGCGCTGTATTTACGAGTAATAATGATTTTCCAAGACTTAAAATAGCCGGATCATTTGTAAAGATTCCAAATAATAAATCACTACCGAAATAAGCAACAATTGAAAGTATCAAAGAAACAGCAACGGCCAACCCTTGGGTTTTAAAAGTTTGTTTATAGACTTCTTCATTCTTCTCTTCACCGATAAAATAACCGACTAAAACTTGGTTCGCTTGAGCAATGGCTAAGCTAAATAAATAGATGAACATTGAAAGGTTGGATGTATAAACTCTCGTTGTAATTGCTAATGTTCCAAGTAAGGACACAAATGACAAAATGACAACTTGTGAACTTGAGTAAGCGACTTGCTCTAAGGCAGAAGGCACCCCGATTTTTAAAATATTTTTAATATCTTGAATTGGCCAACGTTTGAAAAATTGCTCTGAAAATGAGAAATCAATTTTTCTGACAATGATGAATGCAATTAAGAGCACGGTAATAAAACGGCTAAAGACTGTTGAAATTGCGACTCCAATTGGACCGAGTTCAGGTGCTCCAAATAAACCATAAATAAAGAGGGCATTGCCCAAAATGTTAATAATGTTTGCAATTAGTGTGATGATCATTGATTGCTTTGTATAGCCATAGCTTCGTAAAATTCCACTAAGAACCGGTTGAATGGCCATTAAAAATAAAAAGCTCCCGACAATTTTTGTATAAGTGACAGTTGTGTTCATGATCTCATCAGGTGTATTCATAAAGTCAAGAATATATTTGGAACAAACAACCATCACCATACTTAAAATAACCCCAATGATTAAGTTTGCACCGATGGATACGATCCCAACTTCACAAGCCTTTTGATGATGATTTGCTCCTAAATTTTGC
The DNA here is from genome assembly GCF_025594995.1 of Turicibacter sp. GALT-G1. NCBI lineage: Bacteria > Bacillati > Bacillota > Erysipelotrichia > Erysipelotrichales > Turicibacteraceae > Turicibacter > Turicibacter sp. GALT-G1. The sequence continues at coordinate 12,437 of NZ_JAMQUS010000022.1, read as the reverse complement.
GACATTAAAATCACAGTTCCAGCGGCAACAAAGTTAAACATTACCGCAATTAAATTAATGACTTGATTTGACATTCCAACAGCAGCAACAGCAGAGTCTGAATAGGCACTTAGCATAAAGGTATCGACCATGCCCATCAGCATAAATAAGGTTAATTCAATAAAAATTGGCCATGCCAATTGCTTCAGCGATTTGCGTTCAAAATTATCACTCATATCTGTTCTCCCCGCAACATTCTTAAATTTTCTTAAGAATCCAAGCAGTATAAGGTTTCACTGGTAATGTAGCCTTCATGCTTACTTCTGTGTTAGTCAACAATTCAGTATACACACCTTCTGGTAAAGAAGATAAATTAATGAGTTGAGATTTGTTATTGTTATTTAATATGACATAAATGATTTCATCATTTAATTGTTTTTTAAAAATAAGGTAAGAACCAGTATCACTAGCTTGTATCCATTCTAATTCAGAAGAACTTAAAGCTTTGTATGTTTTTCGAAGATGGATAAGTTGCTTTAAATAATCAAACATTTCTCGGTCCTGAGAGTCCTTATCCCAAATCATACATTTTCGACAAAGTGGATCAGCCCCACCATCTAGTCCAATTTCACTACCGTAATAAATACATGGTGTCCCTGCTTGTGTCATTAATAAAGTATAGGCGAGTAAAGCTTTCTTTTTATTTCCGCCACAAACTGTTAATAAACGCTGAGTATCATGGCTATCAAGTAAGTTAAACGCAGCTTCATTCACGTTTTTTGCATAGTCTGTCAATACCTTATTAATTGCAACCACAAACTGTGAGGAATTAATTTTATTTTGAGCGACATAGTTTAAAATAGCATCTCCTAGTGGATAGTTCATGACGGCATCAAATTGATCACCGTTTAACCATGGCTGTGAATCATGCCACACTTCTCCTAAAATATAAACATCTTTTTTTACTTCACGAACAGCATTTCTAAACAAGCGCCAGAATGTATGATCAACTTCATTTGACACATCTAAGCGCCAACCATCAATATCAAATTCACGAATCCAGTAACGACCAACTTCTAAGAAATAGTCGATAACTTCAGGATTTTCTGTGTTTAACTTGGGCATATTTTGAGCGAATGCGAAAGCATCATAATTTAATCCACCTGGTTGTGTTAATGGATCAAAGTCATTTTCTATTAATGGGAATTTTCGAATATGGAACCAGTCTTTATATGTTGATTGTTCACCATATTTTAAGACATTCTGCCATTGAGGAAACTCCCAGCCACAATGATTAAACACGGCATCTAATATAATTTTCATTCCGCGTTGATGAGCTTCTTTCACAAGTCTTCTAAATGTTGCTTTATCACCAAATTGTGGATCAATCTCAAAATAGTCTGTTGTATCATACTTATGTGTTGATGGTGATTTGAAAATAGGGCAGAAGTAGATGCCATTAACTCCAAGCTCTTGTAAGTGGTCAAGATTTTGAATCACCCCTTCTAAATCCCCCCCATAGAATGTATCGTGCTTTGGATCGACACTTCCCCATTCTACTGTATGATCAGGATTTAATGCTGGATTTCCATTCGCAAATCGTTCAGGGAAAATTTGATACCAAATCGTTGATTTAACCCATTCTGGAGCGTTAAAAATATCAGCTGGATTTAAAAACGGGAAGCAGAAGAAATTTCCAATCTCGTTCAAATAAGGATAGTTTAAGTCGTCATCATCAGTTAGTGGGACGATTTTTTTTTCACCAAATAAAATTCGTTGTTTTTCACTTTCAAGGATGAAGGCGTAACGCATACGTCTGAATTCCGGCTTGACTTCAGCAAACCAAAAATCAAATAAATCGGTGGATACTTCTTTTTTCATCTTGATTTCGTGGCTAATCCAACCTTGTGCTCCTTCGGCATTTAGGTTTCCACCTCCGCCACCGGCCATCCAATGATAAGGATCGCCAAAACGGACTGTAACCTGCTCGATATCATTTTTGGCAGTACGTAATCGTACATGAATCGTTTCTAAGTCGTATGAATAGGCATAATTTTGATTTGGTCGATGATAAATTGCATGTAAGTTCATTACTTTTCACTCCTTTTGCATATAAAACAGTTCAAGCCTGCTCGAGTTACGAATATACATTTATTACTGATGCAAGGATGCCTCCTTATATCCCCCATAGTGGAAAGCTAAGAGTTTTATTTTTATTTAAAATAGAATCACGTAATAAATGTATGATTGCCCCACCAGTTGAGGACTTTCTTCATTTTGTTTAGCGGTGGGGTCCTCGAGGGAACCCCTTACATTATGCCATTAGGGGGATGCAATCACAATGGAGTTTATTGGTGTAACCGGTTTTATTTTGGTAAAAAATTCAACAAAGGAGCGACGGTAAAAAATGACGAAACGAATGCGAAGACAGTCACGAAGAAGAAAAAAAACAACGAATTATTTTAAAAAGTGGAAACGACGAATTATTGCTATGGCAATCATAGGGGGATTCATTTATACAGCTCATTTTGTTTATAGTAATATTTATACAATTGTGATGAGTTATGCTTCAAAACAAACGGTTAATATTGCAACTTTAATTATAAAAGAAGCCATTGGGAGCAGCGACTTAGTCTCGTTTAAAGTAGAGGATGTCATTCATTTTGAAGAAAATGATGAAGGCTATGTCAGCAGTGTTTATATTAATACCCCTGAACTTAACCGTTTGCTCGTCTCGGCGACGCATCAAGTAGAGGAGAAGTTATTACTTGTTGAAAATGGAGATTTAAGTGAACTTGGATTAGATGCGATTTATGGCGGACCGTATGAAGATGGAATCTTACTCTCTGTCCCTTTAATGGCTGCGTTTAACCTCTCACTTTTTCATGAATATGGGCCACGATTTCCCGTTTCAGCTAAGATTATAGGGAATGTAGTGACTGACATCGAGACAGCTGTTCAACCGTATGGCATCAATAATGCGATGCTTGAGATTTTACTAAAAGTTACTGTTAGATTAAAAGTAACATTACCTTTTCAATCAGAGGAAACGACTGTCACTGTTTCTAGTCCGCTCGTCATTAAAATGATTACTGGACAAACACCACAATACTACTATATTGGAAGCAGTAGTGCTTCACCTCTTAGCCCATTCACGAATGAATCTGGAAAAACAAATGAAACACAGACACCTGCGCCAAATGCTTCTCCTGAACAAAGTGTACAAAATGGTATGGAAAACATTTTATTAGAATAGGTTAACGATAGATGAAGGTCATCAAATAGGTGACATTCCTTCAAAAACTAGAGACGATATTTGCCTTTGCAAATAATGGAGGTTTTAGATCATTTGTGATAAAATAAAACTATTGGATTAATATATAAGTCCACAAAAGTTTTTACATCAAAAAACTTTTAAATCCCTACCAGTGGTAGATATATTTTCTTCAAAAATGCTAGGGGACCCAAGCCCTATCAATTGGCCAAAGCTAGGAACTTCGTTACGTAGGATAAGGGACCCCATACCCTAGCAGTTGAGGAAACATTTTCTTCGAAAATGCCAGGGAACTTAAGCCCTATCAGAGGAGGATAGCCATGATCTCACTCTTTGAGTGAGCCACATGGCATAGGGGACCCATACCCTATCAATTGGGGAAAGCTACGAACTTCGTTACGTAGCATAGGGAACCCCCTTTAAAGTGGTTAAGGAATTCAGATTGATACAGAATTGTAACAGATACTTTAATATTTATATAGTAAAAAAAGAGGTGATGATTGTGAGTCGTTATCGTTATCAAGTGGTGAAAACACATCTCGTAGAATTTGACGAAGAATTATTTTATCAAAAACTAACAGAAATTTTAGAGAAATATGATGTCATTGTGGGAGATTTCTCAGGCGGACAACTTCGATTAAAAGGATTTTACTACAATGAACGTAAAAACGTTCCTTTAGATTTAAAATGTGTCACGATTCCAGAATATATCGCTGAGTATTGTGCATATGGATGCCCGTATTATGTGGTAGAAAAAATCGTGCCAAAACAACACTCAGAAGAATGGACAACATCGAAGAAATAGCAAGAAAGAGGAAGACTTATGTATAAAGGATATTTAATTGATTTAGATGGAACAGCTTATCATGGAACAAAAGTCGTTAAAGAAACATTAGAATTTGTTAAAGCTTTACACGAAAAACAAATCTCATATTTATTTTTAACAAACAATAGTACAAAAACACCGCAAATGGTGGCTGATGTTCTAGCGGACTTAGGATATCCGGTCACTGAACAACAAGTTTATACGCCATCAATGGCAACAGCCCAATATATTTACGATGAAAATCCAAATGCAAAAGTCTATATGATTGGTGAAATTGGACTTGAAACAGCCTTAGTTGAAAAAGGATTAACGATTACCAGTGAAAATCCTGATTATGTGGTTATTGGCTTAGATCGTGACATCAACTATGAAAAGCTAGGATTAGCTTGTTTAGCTATTCGTAATGGAGCAACATTCATCTCAACAAACGGTGACGTTGCCATTCCGACTGAGCGTGGCTTATTACCTGGAAATGGGGCTTTGACATCAGTCATCTCTGTTTCAACAGGAGTCGATCCAATTTTCATCGGAAAACCCGAACGTATTATTATGGAAAAAGCATTAGAATTAATTAACCTTCCCGCTGCAGAAGTCGCGATGATTGGAGATAATTATTTTACAGATATTTTAGCTGGAATTAATGCAAACGTTCCGACCATTTATATCGAAGGTGGTGTTTCAACACGAGAAGAAGTGATGAGTTATGACACACAACCCACACATGTTTTAAAAGACTTAACAGAATTTACAATTTAATAAAAGCCCGAGAGGGATTTTTCTATGTCTAGAGGGGGATTAAATATGAAAAAAGCTATCTTTTTTGATATTGATGGAACACTCATTGATTGTATCAATGGTCATATTGATTTAAGTCATCAGGTCAAACAGGCCATTCGTCGCTTACAACAAGAAGGTCATTATGCTTTCATTGCCACTGGCAGACCGTATGCTTTTTTAAGTGAAGCCATTTTATCTTTTGGTTTTGATGGATATATTTTAACCAATGGAGCACAAGTAATGATTGGAAATGAAACCATTTATAAAGAGCCACTTGATCCCACCTTTGTAAAAAATGCCACAGCAGAATTCGAACAACGTCAAATCCAGTACATGTTACAAAGCGATTGCTACTCGTACATGAAAGATGAATGTAAAGAATATTATCAAATTTTTGATAGCATCGGTATTTCACGAAACTACTTAGTTAGTGACTATCAGTTAGAAGACATTCAAACACAAAAAATTGAGATGCTTTGTCCCAATGATGAAGCCATGGAATATTGTTTATCACTCGTTGAACAAAATCCTGAATATGATTATGTTCAGAGTATTAGTGATCGCATATTTGAACTTTATTCAAAGAAAAACACAAAAGCGACAGGTATCCTAACGGCACTTAAACATTTAGGTATTCCTGTTGAACAAAGCTATGCTTTTGGTGATGGAAAAAATGATATCGAAATGTTATCAACTGTTGGATGCGGGATTGCTATGGGAAATGCAAGTGACGAAGTCAAATCCTATGCGCACCAAGTCACAGATAGTGTATTAGAAGATGGCGTAGCCACTGGAATTGAAAAATACATTCTAATATAAAAAGGACTTTTAAAAGTCCTTTTTTTCATCTTCAAAAAAGTAAGTTCCGCAACAAGTTTTAGTGCAACGCCCGGTTGCTAAAAGATGTGCCTCTTCATTCCATTTTAAATAAAGATCACCGCCTGGTAAATGTACCGTAATCAATTCATATGGATTCACTTGTCGTCTCGCCACTGCACTCGCCACAGCGGCAGCCGCATTCGTCCCGCAAGCACTAGTCAAACCAGACCCTCGTTCGTAAGTGGTTAATAATAATTCATTTGAATTAATAACTGTTAACATCCCAACATTAACATCATAATTTTTTGAAATTCGTTCCATTTCTTCCTCAAATGCCTCGTGGTCATCATCAGTATAAATGATAAAGTGAGGATTTCCCATGGAAATCATATCTACTTGCCAAATTCCATATGGTGTTTCAATATCCCCGCAGTAGTCAGTCACTTGACTTTTTAGGGAAAGGGGGTGACAAGGATCGATGAGTGAATGGGCCAATCCTAAATCAACAGTTATTAAATCCTCTTCATGTGTTAAAATGGAAACGTTAGCGTCAGTTTCGATTTTGATTTGAGGCTGATTAAAGCGTTCAATCTCTAATAAATAATGCCCGATGAGCCGTAATCCGTTTCCACATGTTTTAGCACGAGAACCATCTCGGTTATAAATAATCATTTTAAAATCAGCAAGTTGAGATGGAAGCAAGATAATGATTCCATCTGCTAAAATTCCAGTTCGAGGATTAGTTATATGTTTAGCTAAATTGGCATAATCTAAAGAGAGCTCTGGCTGTTCAAGATAATTTAAAATTAAATAGTTATTGCCAATTGTCGATAATTTAGTGAAAAAAATAGGTTGCAAAGGTATTCCTCCTTATGTATATCTGTTTACTTTTTCAGGGCTACGTTTTATAATTTAACTAGTATCTAATGAGGTGATCGAAGTGAACGAAACAGAAAAACAGATCGTTGAAATTCTAGAAAAATTAAGACCCTACTTACAACGCGATGGTGGGGATGTTGAATATGTTAAATTTGAAGATGGAATTGTCTATGTGCAAATGTTAGGTGCATGTGTTGGTTGTGCCTCAATGGACTCTACGTTAAAAGACGGAATTGAACAAATTCTATTAGAAGAAGTTCCTGGTGTTATTGGCGTTGAAAATATTGAAGAATATTTAGCATAATAGTAAAAAAGAGGTCCTCTACTAGTTATATTCGAGTAGGGCCTCTTTTTTTACCATTTTATTTAAGTTTTTGACAATGCCTCCGTTTTGACCCATTCAGGAATACGAAGTTCGATTAAATTGCTTCGATACACTTCATATGGTAATTGATAGAGTAATTTAGCATAGCTAAGTGCTTGCTCGTAGATTAATGGAATATTGACTTTTTCACCTTCTCTTAAGCTAAATAATGCATCGTAAAACTGAGTAGGGAAAAATAATCTTGCATATAAAAGCTTCCATTCTTCTTGACTAAGTGGATTAACTTGATTCACAATTTGAACAAATGATCGCACTTGAACTAAATCCTGATTCATTAAATAGAGGTGACGAATATATTCGCAGTAGCAGCGAGACTTATTATCTAAAGTCAATAGCTTAGGACAGAAACATTCAAATTTATAACTGGTTGGAGTCAGGCGCATATGACATAAAGAAACAGGGTACTTGACCTCGATCAGTTCATTGATAAATGTATAAGCTTGCTCATTTAGATGAATATAATAAGTAGCCAAGTCGAAAAATAAGAGTCGGTCATCTGCGGATAGTTGATCGATTAAGATGTTCAATTGTTCTTCATGTAATCGATTTTTGGCTGTCCAACGCTCTTTTAATTCAGGTGCAAGTGCATACGGTTCTGGATAAATGATGGGAATCTGGAGTGTGCGAATGTCGATAAAATCATGTAGTATGACAGTCGACTCTAACACATAGTAGTGTTCTCCCTCGAATAACACTGTCGTTGTATTATCCTTTGATAATAGAATTCGTTGCTGCGTACTATACTGTAAAAATTGTAGAAGATGGAAAAAAATTGTATTTTTCTCTTTTCCAACTGATATAATATAAATGTAACGGTCACCTAACTTCGTATAATAGATATCGTTTAATTGTTCTAAATGGTCAATTTGGAGTTGATAATACCAATTAATTAGCTCCTTCATTCGGATCATCCTCAAATTTTAAAATAAGTATCTAATCTATATCTATGCGGGTGTGACATATAAATATGATAATTGAAGGGATGAATTTAAGATGGATCAAAAAGCATTAGAAGAATTAGTCATACAGAAAATTAATGAGAGAGGCGTAACACTGGAACAAATTGCACAATTAACGTATTTTCTACAGTCAAACTATTATGAAGGATTAACGTTAGATGTTTGTCTTCATAACGTCAAGGCTGTTCTTAAAAAACGAGAAGTTCAAAATGCCGTCCTAACAGGCATTCGATTAGATGAATTGGCAGAAATGAATTTATTAGGAGAGCCGTTACAAGAAATGGTCGATCATGACTACTCTTTATATGGAATTGATGAAGTTCTTGCATTTTCGATTTTAAATGTTTATGGATCGATTGGGTTTACAAATTACGGTTATATTGATAAGCTTAAACCAGGAATTTTAGGTGAAATTGATAAAAAAGGGAAAGCGGAAGGATGTTGTCAAACCTTTATGGATGATTTAGTCGGGGCTATTGCAGCAGCTGCCGCTAGTCGAATCGCACATCGTCGGCAAGTATAATTTTTCTTATTAGCAAAAGGGGAGAGCTACAATGTGGTTTAATTATGTATTAGAATCTGCAATCTTAGCTAATGTATTAGCGCAAATTATTAAAGTCCCACTTCGTTTGATTACAAAAAAAGAGTGGCGACCAACACTTGTTTTATCAACGGGAGGAATGCCGAGTTCACATTCGGCTTTTGTTGCTGCCCTTGCAACAGCAGTCGCATTCGTTAATGGAATCGATTCAACCGCATTTGCAATCTCTTTTTGTTTTGCAGCAGTCGTCATTTATGATGCGATGGGAATTCGTCGTCATGCGGGCCAACATGCCAAAATGTTAAATCAATTATTAGATGATTTAATGAAGACAGGAAATCTCTCAGTCTTTCAAGATGAAACCTATCAAAAGCGTTTTAAAGAATTGTTAGGTCATGAACCACTAGAAACGTTCTGTGGAACGTTATTTGGAATCTTTGTTGCCGTTATCTATGGAATTATGGCAGGAGTTATTTAGAACTTTTAATGTCAAAAAGTTGTTTTGAGTGTTGGTTTTAGTTATACTATATATAAACCAAAATGCATTTCATGTTTTTATCATCAGTCTTAGTTATCAAAATACGTTGGTAGTAAGGCAGTGAATAGTCCCGATTAAAGTTTTCACGATGTGAAAAACTTATCGGGACTTATATATATAAACAGAAATGAAATTTATATTTAACACATGGAAGTTAAAGCTGTAAAATATCGTCAATACAAGCTGACTATAGAAGTAGTAATCAAATCAAAAGAGGTGAAGATGATGACGGAAAAAATTTATGATTTAACAATTATTGGGGCTGGGCCTGTTGGAATCTACGGTGCATTTTATGCAGGAATGCACGGAATGACAACAAAAATTATTGATGCTTTACCGGAGCTGGGGGGGCAATTAGCTGCCTTATATCCTGAAAAGTACATCTATGATTTACCAGGTCATCCTAAAATTAAAGCAGGTGAAATGATTGAACAATTAAAAGTTCAAATGGATCAGTTTAAAGATCGAATTGACGTAGTGACTAACACAAACGTACAAACTGTTGAAAAGTTAGAAGATGGAACATTCAAAATCTGTACGGATAAGGAATGCCATTATTCACGTTCAATTGTTATTACTGCTGGAAATGGAGCATTTACACCTCGTAAATTAGACGTTGCCAATGCTAATGATTTTTCAAATATTCATTACTTCGTTTCAACAATGGAAACCTTTAAAGGAAAAGACGTTGTTATCTTTGGTGGAGGAGATTCAGCTGTCGACTGGGCATTAATGCTTGATGGAGTTGCTAAAAATGTCTCAATCGTTCATCGTCGCGATGAATTTAGAGCACATGCTTCTAGCGTTGACAACTTAAAAGCTTCAAATGTAGAAATCTTAACGCCATATGTGGCTGCAGGCTTAACTGGAGAAAACGGACGTGTCACGGCTGTTGAATTAACAAACGTAACAACTAATGAAACAAAATTAGTGCATGCTGATGAAGTTATCGTTTTATATGGGTTTATCTCATCTCTTGGACCAATTAAAGAGTGGGATTTAGAATTAGATAAAAACGCACTTTGTGTAGATATTAGCCAACAAACAAGTATCAACGGAATCTTCGCAGCGGGAGATGCTTGTACGTTCGATGGAAAAATCAAAATGATTACAACAGGATTTGGTGAAGTGGTTGTTGCCATTAATGCAGCGATTGCTTATGCATATCCTGAAAAAGTACATCGTCATAAACATAGCTCTGCCATGATGAAATAAAAACATCTTAGAATCGAGCATCACGAAAAGAAGCCTTAGAGAATGAATTTAATCTCTAAGGCTTTTATGATGATTAAAAAGAATGACTTATGTTTAGAAATTAATCATATAATCAAACAGACAATAGTTTAAATTGTACAAGTTATCATGTTATATTGATATAGCAAGGTAACATTTGAGTTACTAGTATTCTTTAAATTAGCTAAATAAATTTTAATATGATAACTAGAGTCTTAGTATAAAAATAAGATTGATGCATCATAGAACACATCAATCAGAATCTTTTTAAGAGCCTAATAGAAATATAATATAAAAGGGTTTATTACACTTTTTTACCTGTAGATAACCGATGATACATAAAAAAATAAATCCAAAGTAAAAAAAATTCACAATATCGATTATATGGAAAAAACTTTATGATATAATGAAAGGGTATGTATGAACTGAGGTGTAAACGATGAAAATCAAAGAAGGGAGTATCGTACGAGGGAAAGTTACTGGTATCCAATCTTATGGTGCGTTCGTCCAATTGAGTGAAGATTGTAATGGATTAATTCATATCTCAGAACTGTCGGACGGATATGTGAAAGATATCCGTGATTTTGTTAACATCGGTCAATATATTGATGTAAAAGTCCTTAAATTTAATTCGGATAATCATCAAGCTCGGTTAAGTTTAAAGGGTGTTGCAAATAATAATTACCGATATCATCGTATGAAGGCGTCTGACTTTGAGACTTCAAGTGGATTTGCACCACTAGCCCAACATTTACCCATTTGGATTCGAGACTCACTCGAGAAAATAGCAAGGGTTAACAAGGAGGATTAACACAATGGGAAAATTCCTATCATTTAACTATGAGAATGCAGCATCATTTGTTGCGCCACATGAATTAGAATACGCGAATGAATTAGTAAAAGTACTTCACAACCGTATTCATGAACAAACAGGAGCAGGTAATGACTTCTTAGGATGGGTTGACTTACCTGAAAATTATGATAAAGACGAATTTGCTCGCATTCAAAAAGCAGCAGAAAAAATCCAATCAGATTCTGATGTATTATTAGTTATCGGAATCGGTGGATCTTACCTTGGAGCTCGTGCAGCTATTGAAGCGTTAAATAATCATTTCTACAACTTACAAGATAAAGCAACACGTAAAGCACCACAAATTATCTTTGTAGGACATCATATTTCTTCAACTTACGTTCAAGAGTTAGTTGAATACTTAGCGGATAAAACATTCTCAATCAATGTTATCTCTAAATCTGGAACAACAACTGAACCAGCAATCGCATTCCGCGTATTTAAAAAATTATTAATCGAAAAAGTTGGACGTGAAGAAGCTAATAAACGTATCTACGCAACAACTGACGCTTCTAAAGGAGCATTAAAAACATTAGCGACTAGCGAAGGATACGAATCATTCATCGTTCCAGATAATGTAGGTGGACGTTTCTCAGTTTTAACGGCTGTAGGATTATTACCAATCGCTGTAAGTGGAATCAACATCGAGGATATGATGCGTGGAGCAAATGATGCTCGTGCTGAATATGCTAATCCAAACTTAGCAGAAAACGAAGCTTATCAATATGCAGTTATCCGTAACGCATTATACTCAAAAGGTAAAACAATCGAAATGTTAATCAACTACGAACCAGCATTATTATACTTCAATGAATGGTGGAAACAATTATTCGGAGAGTCAGAAGGTAAAGATCAAAAAGGAATCTTCCCAGCATCTGCTTCATTCTCAACAGATTTACACTCAATGGGACAATATATCCAAGAAGGTCGTCGTGACATCTTCGAAACAGTTGTAAACGTAGTAAAACCAACTCGTGAAGTTGTATTAGAAGCTGAAGAATCAGATTTAGATGGATTAAACTATTTAGCTGGACAAACAATTGACTTTGTTAATAAAAAAGCCTTCCAAGGAACATTATTAGCTCATGTTGATGGAGGAGTTCCAAACTTAATCATCGACTTACCAGAATTATCAGCTTATAGCTTTGGATACTTAGTATACTTCTTCGAAAAAGCATGTGCAATGAGTGGATATATCTTAGGCGTTAACCCATTTGACCAACCAGGTGTAGAAGCTTACAAGAAAAACATGTTCGCATTACTTGGAAAACCAGGTAACGAAGAATTAAAAGCTCAATTAGAAGCTCGTTTAAAATAATCTAATCCTAACATAGGACTTTCTCATCTTGATGGGAAAGTCTTTTTTATGTGCGCCCG
>NZ_JAMQUS010000021.1:0-7989 GCF_025594995.1 Turicibacter sp. GALT-G1 | reverse complement strand
GCCGGGCGCACATAAAAAAGCAGAAAATCGTTTTGATTTTCTGCCTAACTTAATTAAAAAATTAAATGTGCAATTAAAGCAATCACTGGTAATGTGATTAATGTACGTTGAATAAAAATAATAAATAACTCTTTTAAATTAACAGGAATCTTTGAAGCTAATAATAAAGCTCCAACCTCAGATAAATAAATTAACTGAGAAACAGATACGGCTGCAATGACAAAGCGAGTCATCTCACTCTCAATTCCAGATGCTAAAACAGATGGCAATAGCATATCAGCAAATCCCGCTACTAAAGTTTGAGAAGCTGCCATAGCCTCAGGAATTTGTAATAACATTAAAACCGGTAAGAATGGTAACCCTAAAATTTTGAAAATTGGCGTATACTCAGCAATCACTAAAGCAATCGTTCCAACTGTCATAACAATTGGAATAACTGCTAGCCACATATCTAACACATTTTTAAACCCATCAATAAAAATAACTTGAATTAAATCCTGTGATTTCGCCTTTTCAATTGCCTGAGCAAATCCATGAGAAAAATTATTTAATCCAGCTAATGCTTTCTCATTCTCAACCTTTAGCGTGCCATCAAAGAATCGATCCTCTTTTTTAGATAATGGCGGTAGCTTCGGTAACATAATAGCAGCTACTAAACTCGCAATCGTCACTGTTACATAAAATGGAACAAACATATTTCCAAGATTAACCGTATTAATCACAACTAAACTAAACGTAATCGATACTAATGAGAACGTCGTTCCAATGACAGCTGCTTCACGCTTCGTATAGAATCCATCTTCATACTGCTTACTTGTTAATAAAACTCCGATTGTCCCATCACCTAACCATGACGCAATACAATCAATCGCCGAACGACCAGGTAAATTAAAGACTGGACGCATCACTTTTGATAATAATGTCCCAACAAACTCTAATAATCCAAAGTTTAATAATAAAGGTAAGAATAACCCTGCAAATAAAAATACGGAGAAAAGAATTGGGAGCAAATCATATAAAACTAATCCACCCGTGTTTAACGAGAAAATGGCCTCGAATCCTATTTCATAAACAGCCATAACAATAAAAATTGCTGCTAAAATACGAATCACAAACCAAACCGGTGTCACATTAAATAAATTATTTAAAAATTCATTTTTAAGAATGAATTTTGGTGTAAATAACTTCGTTACAATCGTTCCGATCACTGTAATCATCACTAAAAATAAAACTACTGTAGGTAAAACATCTGCAAAGTGTGCTTGAACCCAATTTGATAACATCGCAATCGGAATCGTAATCCCACCAGCCTGAGAAACAGGAAGCATAAATAACGTCACACCAATTAAAGAAGGAACTAAAAACTTTAATATTTCTGAAATCTTATATGAGCTACACGAGCCTTTAACTGGAGCTTGATTGTTTTTATTCATAATTATTACCATCCTTATAAAAAATTTTTTCTTTGATTTTATAAGTATACTTGGTAGGCCAAAACTTATCAACCATTTTAACGACAATAATCATCTTTTTACAACAAAAAAGAAGACCCTTTTTACTATTCAGTCTTCTTCCATGCCACAAGAACAATCTCTTCGTGAAACGTATTAAAAAACTCTTGTTCCATCATTTGTAATGCTGCAATTTCTTCATCTGTTAACGATGCAATCTCATAATCTTTCAATCCGATCACCTCATCCCTATTATAACCACTATTACCTTCATCATACAAAAAAGAGACCGAATCCGGTCCCTATATTCTAAACTCTGCATCTACACCATATACTCTTTGATTTAAAATACGACGATATGCCTTTTGTTCTTCTTCCTCTAATGCTTTAAAAGAGGACATAATTTTTAATTCAACCATATCTGTTGTTAGATTTAATGGCGGTTGATAATGTGGATAAAGATTTAAAACGAACCCTAAACGTTCATAAAATCCAACTCGTCGTTTCGTCACTTTATCCACAGGGGGTTCCACTTCTAAAATAACGGGATGATTACCCGCTTCTGATAAAATATCTTGAACTAACTTTGTCCCAATTCCAAGACCTCTGGATAATGGTGTACAAGCTAAATGTTCAATATATAAAAACTCATCAAACACGTAATATGCACAAAAGCCTAATAATTTCCCTTCCTGCTCATACGTCTTCAAATGATAGTCCGAACGTTCTAGCAATGCTTTTTGACCTTCATAACTTCTAAATTCATCCCTTGGAAATGATTCTTTCATAATCTCATAAACTGCATCAAACAATTGATCCAAATTATCACCTTCTGTATAAAACTTAGTCATATTGCACATAATAACATTAATTATTCACATTTACAAGAAAGTTAATATATGGAGGCCAAACAATGAAAATAAATCCTGATTTGTATCATGGCCACGATCAATATACTAATTTTTTTGAGGGTTGGTATTTTAAAATCGTAGACGCCACTGCAACTTATGCCTTAGCGTTTATTCCTGGAATCTCTCGCAGTGAAGATACACGAGATCATCATAGCTTCATTCAAGTGATTAACTTAGTTAATCATTCCTATCACTATTACCGATATAGTATAGATGATTTTTACTCAAATAACCGTCATCTAAAAATAAATATCGGAATTAATGAATTTAGCTTTAATAAAATCTACGTCAATCTCGAACAAGTTCACGGCATCTTATACTTAGGATCACCTACGAAATGGCCAGATTCTAAACTTAATCCAGGGAGCATGGGGATTTACAATCACCTTCCCTTTATGGAATGTTACAGCCAAGTATGCGCAATCGACGGGGATATTGAAGAGGGTCATCTAAAAATTAACGGACAAGTGATTGATTTTAGTAACGGAAAATACTATATCGAAAAAAATTGGGGAAAAAGTTTTCCTACCTCATGGATTTGGGTTCAAAGTAATAACTTCGAGAATCACCGAGCAACTGTAACGTGCTCGCTCGGTATTGTTCCATTTCCACTCATTAAAGAATTCCGCGGGTTTCTGATTGGTGTTACTGTCGATCACAAATTCTATCCTTTTACAACGATGAACAACAGTAAACTTAACATTACCGTCTGCGATCGAGACATCATCCTGTGTGCAACGCATGATAATCTCCAACTCATTCTTAAAACAAAAAGTAAACCAGAAGACTTTGTTGAATGTTACGGACCTAAAAACGGAAAAATGTCACCAATACTTGAAGAAACACTTAAAGGTGAAGTCGAAATGACACTTATCAATACCAAAAAAAATCTACTAATCTATCATGGAATTGGAAAAGCGTGCGGCATTGAATATGGTGGCGACTTCTCCAAACTTCTTGATGACTAAAAAGGGGATATCTCAAAATGAGATATCCCCTTTTTATATCAATTAAACTTATCCACATACCACGAAATTGTCGACCTTAATGCATCTTCGAATGTATACAAAGGCTCCCATCCAAGTTCATATTTAATCTTACTTGAATCAATCGCATACCGTAAATCATGACCTGGACGATCCTTCACAAATTCAATCAACTCATATGGCTTACCCAGTTCATCCAAAATCAGCTTTACAATCGTTAAATTCGAATACTCATTATTTCCACCTACATTATAAACTTCTCCAATACGCCCTTTATGTAAAATAAAATCAATAGCCTGACAATGATCCCAAACATGTAACCAATCTCGAATATTCTGCCCCGTTCCATATACAGGTAACTTTTCATTTTTCATTGCCTTTAAAATCATCAATGGAATTAACTTCTCAGGAAACTGAAAAGGCCCATAATTATTTGAACAACGAGAAATCGTGATAGGTAATTTAAACGTTCTCCAATATGATAATGCCAATAAATCTGCACTAGCCTTCGAGGCAGAATACGGACTAGATGCCTTCAATGGGAACATCTCTGTAAATAAAGTATCATCCTCTAATAATAAATCTCCATACACCTCGTCGGTTGATACTTGATGGAATCTCTTCACCCCATAGCATCGACAAGCATCCATTAACACTTGAGTTCCTAATACATTCGTCGTCAAAAATGAACTCGGATCTTCAATTGAACGATCCACATGACTCTCAGCGGCAAAATTAACAACCCAATCAAATTGTTCCTTCTCAAACAATTCAAAAATAAACGCCCTATCTCGAATATCACCATGAATAAATCGATACTGTGGATAATCTTGTACAGCTCCGTTATTTTCTAAACAACCTGCGTACGTTAATAAATCTAAATTAATGACCTCATAATTGGGATACGTCTTCAACATATACTCAATAAAATTACAACCAATAAAACCTGATCCACCCGTTACTAACAACTTTGTCATAGCTATCCCCCGTAAAATTACATAAACTAAACTATATTATACTTATAATCAAATCTCAAAACAATAGACGGTATTTACTAGTATAAGGAAAGAACGGTATAATAAATAAAAATACTTTTTAAGGAGGATTCATCTCTATGACAAAACCTCGTGTACTCGTAGTCGATGATGAACGTGAAATTAGAGAAGCCATCCGTATTTATCTTCGCGGGGAAGATATTGAAACTATTATGGCTACTAACGGTCAAGAAGCTGTCGATTTAATGAAGCAACAAGACATTCATCTAATTCTAATGGACGTGATGATGCCAGGCATAGATGGAATAGTTGCCACAAGTCTCATCAGAGAATTCTCAAATGTTCCCATCATCATGCTCACTGCTAAGTCAGAAGACACTGATAAAATCATGGGACTTTCGCTTGGAGCAGATGACTATATTACCAAACCCTTTAATCCAATGGAATTAGTTGCACGTGTTAAAAGCCAACTTCGTCGCTATTTACAACTCGGTTCGCAAACTGTTACTTCAAGTACTAATCAAGATATCCTTGAAGTTAATGGCCTACGTATCAACACTGCAACAAAGCAAGTCTTTGTAGATGGAAAAGAAGTTCGTCTGACACCAACAGAATTCAAAATTCTTAGTCTTCTCATGCGTAATAAAGGCCGTGTTTTCTCTATCAGTGATATCTATGAAAATGTCTGGGATGAACCCGGATATAACGCAGAAAATACCGTTGCCGTTCATATCCGAAAAATTCGTGAAAAAATTGAAATTAACCCCCGTGATCCTAGATATCTTAAAGTTGTTTGGGGAATCGGCTATAAAATTGAAGCTTAGATTTACCCAATTATATAATATTCATACTAAGGGGATACTTATATTTAATTATTCCGAATTACATCAACTAAATCACCGTTATAATTTAAATCACCAATCTTCAAATGCTACGACATCCCACAACTAGCATTACTGATCGAATCAACAAATGACCGTGTCAAAACTGGAATGGTTAAGTTATTACAATCAATACAACATACAATTAGTTATAACCAACACCCAACTGAAGCAAAAAATGAACCACAATCTAATTGGACAACAAGGTATCGTGTTGACATCAACTTAGTACTATTAGTGCCGCCACAAACAAAAGAGTTTGAAAAAAATTATAAAGAGCAATATCATCAATTCAAAAAAGCAATCAAGGAATATGAAAAGTTACATAAAATTGATCGTAAAGAACCATTAATCTAATCTGATATAGACCATAGCAAATCGTGCTGTGGTTTTTTCTTAGTATTAAGAATTTCTTAAGAAATCAACTATGTAATTTTTAAGATATAGATGTTACTCTTACAATAGAATTAATAAAATAATGGAGTTGAACTTATGAAAAATAAAGAGGACATGAATCAATCTAGAGTCCCAGAACCTCTAAAAAAAAGCTGGATTAAATTCTTACTTTCTTGTTTTATCTTCTTACTATCCTTTAATTACATCACTGATCAACTAAGGTTTGGTCAAATATTCCCACTTAATTATTTTCAATCAGATCAATATGCTATACAAGTAGTACAATTTCTAGATTCGTTTTACATAACGCAAATCCAATTACAAAAACTTCAAATCCCATTAGAAGAGATTGAGGTGACTAAACAAGAGATTCTTGATGCAAAATTTGATAGCTATCAATATGAACAATACCTTTATGATGACAATACTGGCGAACACTATTCGATTAATACCTTAACTGATGAGCAAATCAGAGATATGATTCAATATGATAAATATCAACAATATCAATCTGAAGTCTCTCACTATAAAAATACATACTATGACCAACAAGATGCTTTTTATTATGATATAACTGATAGTAATGGAAATCATTATACTAATGTAGTCTTAGAAGAAAAAGATTATCTAAATATTATTGAAATTCCCTATAAAGGAAAAAATGTTTCGAATTTTAGTATTGTTAATAGTAGTGCTCGTGATAAAGGAATTAGCGGAACACTCTACCTCCCTAAATATCCAATGGGAGAATCAACAATCCAAGGTGCATTTATTCAAAATATAACAACTAAAGTTATTTGGATTGGAGCAATTCTTGCAGCGATTATCCTTGTCATTCCTATCTATCGTAATTTTAAAAAAATTAAAAATACACAACTTAATATTCCACCCCAATACAAGTGGATTGAAGATAAATACTTGGACTTACCTATTGAATTCAAAGGTCTAATCTTCCTAGTAACAGTGTACATATTACAAAATATGAACCTAACTACATACTATCGATACTATGGAAATCTTTTATCTTATGGATTCAAATTAATTCTACAAGTTATTATCCTATTATCTATTTTATACTTCTTCTTTTTACAACTTAAAGGAATTATCCATCGAATAAAAAATCCAGAGTTATTTAAGCAAGAATGGTATAAAGGATTTTACATGAGTAATATTGATGATTGGAGTAAACTACCTATTTATCGTAATACATTTATACGAATCACTGTATATTCATGTATTATTGGGATATGGGGAATAATCTGGGGATTTTGTTTCCATGACTATGGGGCATTCCTAGTTATTACGTTTATTAGTGTAATACTCGCACTCATTCTTTTATCTATCATTAAAAAACGCACTAAAGCAATTCAGGCAATTGCTGATACTTTATCTAAAATGGCAAATAACGAAATAACATCTGAAATCTATGTTAAAGGAAATGGTCTTATTGCTAATATTGCTAAAGATGTGAATGCCGTTCGTGAAGGATTTGCAATCTCAAATCAAAAACAATCAAATAGTGAAAGATTGAAAACAGAATTAATTACAAACGTTTCTCACGATCTTAGAACACCTCTAACTAGTGTTTTAAATTATGTCGACTTAGCTAAAAGAAGTGACATCACAGAAGAAGAACGACAAGAATACTTACAAATCATTGATAATAAATCGAAACGATTAAAAGTATTAATCGATGACTTATTTGAAGCTAGCAAAATGGCTAGTGGAGCTGTTGAATTAAATAAAGAACAAGTAGATTTAGTTGCCTTAATGTATCAAGCACTAGCAGAATATGAAGATCGATTTGAAGATCAAAAATTAATTGTTAGAACAAAAACTTCTAATCAACACATGTATGCCTATTGTGATGGAAGAAAAATGTACCGTGTATTTGAAAACCTATTTAGTAATGTAATCAAATACGCACAACCCGCAACACGAGTATACTTAGAAATGACTTATGAAGGTTCTGAAATTATCATAACATTAAAAAATATATCGAACTATGAATTAGGATTCGACGTATCTGAACTAGCTGAACGCTTCAAACGAGGAGATAGTTCTCGCCATACAGAAGGTTCAGGACTCGGACTATCCATTGTAAAATCAATTTTAGAATTACACGGAGCAGCATTTGAATTATCACAAGATGGTGATTTATTCAAAGTTATTATCAAAATAAATACACTGTAAAATAGAGAGTTTCTAACACCCTCAATACCTCTCCATCTATTAATTCAACTTATAAAAAAACTCCAATCAACTGATTGGAGTTTTATAATATACAAAAAGATAAGATATAAAATTAGTTTTGTAAAAATAGACTTATAAAGATAAAAAAAGCACTCAAAGAGTGCGACTATTCGAAT
>NZ_JAMQUS010000020.1:0-5066 GCF_025594995.1 Turicibacter sp. GALT-G1 | reverse complement strand
AAAAAAGCACTCTAAGAGTGCGACTATTCGAATTGGAGCGGGTGAAGAGAATCGAACTCTCACAGTCAGCTTGGAAGGCTGAAGTTCTACCATTAAACTACACCCGCATATAGGTTTGGCCCAGCGACGTCCTACTCTCGCACTTGCGTACTACCCTCGGCGCTAAGGAGCTTAACTTCTGTGTTCGGTATGGGAACAGGTGTGCCCTCCTTGCCATCATCACTAGACCATTGAAAGATGTTGTTAATCTTCCAAAACTAGATATCTTCTTCAGTTTCTTTGGTTAAGTCCTCGATCGATTAGTATCAGTCCGCTCCATGTGTCACCACACTTCCACTCCTGACCTATCAACCTCGTCGTCTTCAAGGGATCTTACTTCTTTCGAATGGGAAATCTCATCTTGAGGGGGGCTTCACGCTTAGATGCTTTCAGCGTTTATCCCGTCCACACGTAGCTACCCAGCTATGCTCCTGGCAGAACAACTGGTACACCAGCGGTGTGTCCATCCCGGTCCTCTCGTACTAAGGACAGCTCCTCTCAAATTTCCTACGCCCACGACGGATAGGGACCGAACTGTCTCACGACGTTCTGAACCCAGCTCGCGTACCGCTTTAATGGGCGAACAGCCCAACCCTTGGGACCGACTACAGCCCCAGGATGCGATGAGCCGACATCGAGGTGCCAAACCTCCCCGTCGATGTGAACTCTTGGGGGAGATCAGCCTGTTATCCCCGGGGTAGCTTTTATCCGTTGAGCGACGGCCCTTCCATTCGGTACCGCCGGATCACTAAGCCCGACTTTCGTCCCTGCTCGACTTGTAGGTCTCGCAGTCAAGCTCCCTTCTGCCTTTACACTCTTCGAATGATTTCCAACCATTCTGAGGGAACCTTTGGGCGCCTCCGTTACTCTTTGGGAGGCGACCGCCCCAGTCAAACTGCCCACCTGACACTGTTCCCTGACCCGATAAGGGCCACGGGTTAGAACCCCAGTGACACAAGGGTAGTATCCCAACAGCGACTCCACCAAGACTGGCGTCCTGGTTTCTTCGTCTCCTACCTATCCTGTACATGTGCCACCAGTGCTCAATATCAAGCTACAGTAAAGCTCCACGGGGTCTTTCCGTCCTGTCGCGGGTAACCTGCATCTTCACAGGTACTATGATTTCACCGAGTCTCTTGTTGAGACAGCGCCCAGATCGTTACGCCTTTCGTGCGGGTCGGAACTTACCCGACAAGGAATTTCGCTACCTTAGGACCGTTATAGTTACGGCCGCCGTTTACTGGGGCTTCAATTCAAAGCTTCGCTTGCGCTAACCTCTCCTCTTAACCTTCCAGCACCGGGCAGGCGTCAGCCCCTATACATCACCTTGCGGTTTAGCAGAGACCTGTGTTTTTGATAAACAGTCGCCTGGGCCTATTCACTGCGGCTTGCTTTCACAAGCACCCCTTCTCCCGAAGTTACGGGGTCATTTTGCCGAGTTCCTTAACAAGAGTTCTCTCGCTCATCTTAGGATTCTCTCCTCGCCTACCTGTGTCGGTTATCGGTACGGGCACTTATTAAATTAACCCTAGAAGCTTTTCTTGGAAGCGTGACGTCAGTTGACTTCGCCATTCGGCTTCGGCATCACAGCTCAATGTTATGCCATGCGGATTTGCCTACATGACCACCTCACTGCTTACACGTGAATCCAATCACACGCTCAACTTAGCCTTCTCCGTCACTCCATCAGTTTAATAAGTGGTACAGGAATATCAACCTGTTGTCCATCGGCTACGCCTTTCGGCCTCACCTTAGGTCCCGACTTACCCAGGGCGGACGAGCCTTCCCCTGGAAACCTTAGGCTTTCGATGGATAGGATTCTCACCTATCTTTCGCTACTCACACCGGCATTCTCACTTCTAACCGCTCCACAGCTCCTTCCGGTACTGCTTCACCGCTGTTAGAACGCTCTCCTACCACTGACTCTAAAGTCAATCCGCAGCTTCGGCGGTCCGTTTAGCCCCGGTACATTTTCGGCGCAGAGTCACTCGACTAGTGAGCTATTACGCACTCTTTAAAGGATGGCTGCTTCTAAGCCAACCTCCTAGTTGTCTGTGCATCTCCACATCCTTTTCCACTTAACGGACACTTGGGGGCCTTAGCTGGCGGTCTGGGCTCTTTCCCTTTTGACCATGGACCTTATCACCCACAGTCTGACTCCCGATTATATCTATCTGGCATTCGGAGTTTGATTGAGATCAGTACCCCGAGGTGGGGCCATCACCCATTCAGTGCTCTACCTCCAGTAGACTTAACATCGAGGCTAGCCCTAAAGCTATTTCGGAGAGAACCAGCTATATCCGTGTTCGATTGGAATTTCACCCCTAGCCACAAGTCATCCAAGCACTTTTCAACGTGCCCTGGTTCGGCCCTCCAGTCAGTGTTACCTGACCTTCAGCCTGCTCATGGCTAGCTCACACGGTTTCGGGTCTACAACATCGTACTCTTCGCCCTATTCAGACTCGCTTTCGCTACGGCTCCGCATCTTCTGCTTAACCTCGCACGATATCGTAACTCGCCGGTTCATTCTACAAAAGGCACGCCATCACCCATTAACGGGCTCTGACTATTTGTAGGCACACGGTTTCAGGTTCTCTTTCACTCCCCTTCCGGGGTTCTTTTCACCTTTCCCTCACGGTACTGGTTCACTATCGGTCACTAGGTAGTATTTAGCCTTACGAGATGGTCCTCGTTGATTCCGACGGGATTCCACGTGTCCCGCCGTACTCAGGATTCCTTCCATGCATCTCACAATTTCACCTACGGGACTCTCACCCCCTACGGTTGGCCTTCCCAGACCATTCGGCTATCATGATTTGTCAATTATGAAGGTCCTACAACCCCGGATAAATCCGGTTTGGGCTCTTCCCACTTCGCTCGCCGCTACTACGGGAATCGATTTTTCTTTCTTTTCCTCCAGGTACTTAGATGTTTCAGTTCCCTGGGTCTGTCTCCTATATGGCTATGTATTCACCATATGGTGCTAGCGTATAACCACTAGCGGGTTTCCCCATTCGGATACCCCCGGATCAATGCTCACTTACAGCTCCCCGAGGCGTTTCGCCGTTTGTCGCGTCCTTCTTCGACTCCTAGTGCCAAGGCATCCTCCGTGCGCCCTTATTCACTTAACCTAAATCAAATCTATTGTTTGTTTCTTCTGAATGAAGATATCTAGTTTTCAAAGATCAACTTTGGAAGAAATTCTTCCAAAACTAAACAGAACGTCTCTTTCTCCATAGAAAGGAGGTGATCCATCCCCACCTTCCGGTAGGGATACCTTGTTACGACTTCACCCCAATCATCTACCCCACCTTAGGCAGCTCCCTCCTTGCGGTTAGGCCACTGACTTCGGGTGTTGTAAACTCTCGTGGTGTGACGGGCGGTGTGTACAAGACCCGGGAACGTATTCACCGCGACATTCTGATTCGCGATTACTAGCGATTCCAACTTCATGTAGGCGAGTTGCAGCCTACAATCCGAACTGAGATTGGCTTTATGAGGTTTGCTCCACGTCACCGCTTCGCTTCTCTTTGTACCAACCATTGTAGCACGTGTGTAGCCCAGGTCATAAGGGGCATGATGATTTGACGTCATCCCCACCTTCCTCCAGTTTGTCACTGGCAGTCTCGTTAGAGTCCCCAACTGAATGCTGGCAACTAACGACAGGGGTTGCGCTCGTTGCGGGACTTAACCCAACATCTCACGACACGAGCTGACGACAACCATGCACCACCTGTATCCATTGTCCCCGAAGGGAAAATCCTATCTCTAGAACGGTCAATGGTATGTCAAGACCTGGTAAGGTTCTTCGCGTTGCTTCGAATTAAACCACATGCTCCACCGCTTGTGCGGGTCCCCGTCAATTCCTTTGAGTTTCAGTCTTGCGACCGTACTCCCCAGGCGGAGTGCTTAATGCGTTAACTTCAGCACTGAGGTTCGACCCCCAACACTTAGCACTCATCGTTTACGGCGTGGACTACCAGGGTATCTAATCCTGTTTGCTCCCCACGCTTTCGCGCCTCAGTGTCAGTTACAGACCAGGAAGCCGCCTTCGCCACTGGTGTTCCTCCATATCTCTACGCATTTCACCGCTACACATGGAATTCCACTTCCCTCTTCTGCACTCAAGTCGACCAGTTTCCAATGACCCTCCACGGTTAAGCCGTGGGCTTTCACATCAGACTTAATCAACCACCTGCGCGCTCTTTACGCCCAATAATTCCGGATAACGCTCGCCACCTACGTATTACCGCGGCTGCTGGCACGTAGTTAGCCGTGGCTTTCTCATAAGGTACCGTCACACTCTAGCCATTTCCTACTAAAGTCGTTCTTCCCTTATAACAGAATTTTACAACCCGAAGGCCTTCATCATTCACGCGGCGTTGCTCGGTCAGGCTTTCGCCCATTGCCGAAGATTCCCTACTGCTGCCTCCCGTAGGAGTCTGGGCCGTGTCTCAGTCCCAGTGTGGCCGTTCACCCTCTCAGGTCGGCTACGCATCGTCGCCTTGGTAGGCCTTTACCCTACCAACTAGCTAATGCGCCGCAGGCTCATCCATCAGCGGTGCCAGAAGCACCTTTAAACTTTCGTCCTATCCGGTATTAGCGATCGTTTCCAATCGTTGTCCCCGTCTGATGGGCAGATCACCTACGTGTTACTCACCCGTTCGCCGCTCACCACCGAAGTGGTTCGCTCGACTTGCATGTATTAGGCACGCCGCCAGCGTTCATCCTGAGCCAGGATCAAACTCTCCATAATTAAATGTTTGTTTTTATCCTAAGCTTCCTTAAGAAACTTAATTCTTAAATAAATGTTTGTTGACGTTCTGTTTAGTTTTCAAAGAACTTCGTGTCACCTTGTTTTGGCGACTTTATTAGTTTATCATGTCTGTCTCTTTCTGTCAAACACTTTTTAAACTTTTTTTCGAAACTTTTTATTTCGTTTCCTTGTATCGTTCATTTCTGACGACCTTGTTATCTTACCATGATTGTCGAATACTGTCAAACACTTTTTTATTTTTTTTTATCAT
>NZ_JAMQUS010000002.1:0-23617 GCF_025594995.1 Turicibacter sp. GALT-G1 | reverse complement strand
TTTTCACTTGCAATATACAGATAATTCACTTCTTTGGAATCCTCAAAAAAAAGATGTATTATGCTAAGGTTATCAAACACACGAGGATTTTAAAGATGCCATTAAAAACCCTATCTACTACTATATTCATAAACGAAACAAAAGAAAATTGGCTGGTATGAGTCCGGTCTAATACTGAATTCATACCAGCCAATAGGCTGCTTAATATTTAGTTCAACTTTTGGGGTTCCACACAATTCAGGGTGTTTTTTATTATTAGAAATATTTTTGACTAATTTGAAAATGTTATTAGTCAAATTAATTAATAATACTAGATAAGTTAATAGAGTAAGAGTATTTTATTCAGATTCCTTTGAAAATTTCAATAAATTTATGGTTGATTTTTCAGTAAAATATTTAATTCTTAAAATAATTAATAAATTTACAATATAAATTATTAGTAAAAGACTAAGAGTAATCAAAATTACTATTGATATGATGTGTTTTTTTATTAAAAATATTAAAAAAAGTAGACTAAATCCTTCAGTTATCATAAAGGATTTAAAAAATAAAGTATGAAAATTATTTTTATAAATAGAGTATACTTGGCTTGTAGTATATCCATAATGTTTAAATATTCCCATATCTTTTTGGTTATTTTTTAAATAAATTTCTGAAGAGATAATTAGGTTAATACTTGTTACAATTAAGAGTAGGGATAATATAATAAAAGAAGATAATAATGTATTATTTAGAGATTTAGATAAATCATTAAAAGACTCTAGAGTGTAGTTTATATTAAATCCTAATGAATTAATTATATCAGCAATATGATCAACATTTGATAAAGTTGTGACATAAATAAGAATACGATTAATATTATTATAGCTATTATCATCAAACATTTCATTAATTATTTTAGTATATAAACCTTCAGATATATATAATTTATCTAAGCCGTCTGTTAAGTAGTGAGATAAGCTATTAACCTTCTCTATTTTTATTGGAAAATCAATTGATTCACTGCTTGAATAACCTTGATTTTCAATAATTATTTTAGGTAATTTTAATGTAATATTTTCAAGAGGAGTATCTCTAGTATATATAGCTGTAAAATCATTAGTAAAGTTTAACCCTAATTTATTTGATAATTTATCATTTAGCATATATATAAAATATGTATTATTATTACTATCTGGAATGCCAAAATTAATGGAATATTCGATAGATACACATACTTCAGTATCAGAAAATACATTATTTAATGTCGTTTTAATATATTCTTCATCTAGTGATTGAAGATTTACTAATTTATTATTTTCACGCTTGGAAGTGATTTCAATGATATGAGTATTATCATTATAAAAAAAATCTTCTTTAAGTTGGTAGTATTGGCTTATAAGTGATATAGATACAATACTTAGTAGAATTAACATGAAATTAAAAATGATAAGAGAGAGTTTTAAAGAAAGGGTTGTTTTTTTTTTAACCAATTTACTAAGTAGCTTTATTTTGTTTTTTGACATAAACATCCTCCTGATAACTCTAATACTATTCCTTCTTTTTCGCTAACATCATCATGAGTAATCAATATTTTCAGAGATGATGGAAATAATTTATCTATTAAATTATAAAAATATTTTTTTTGTTGAGAGTCAATATTACTAGTTGGCTCATCGAGTAATATAATATCGGGAATATCCATCATATATTGTGATAGAGTTATTCGCCTCATTTCGCCACCTGAAAGTCTATTAATAGGAGTGTCTAAATCATTATTAATATTAAGCTTTTTAAGGATATTAGAAAAATATATCTTATATTCATCGATTGATCTATCGTTGTCATGACATGATAAATATTTAATTAGCATATTATCGTAAATAGATAGATTTGAAAATAAAAGAGGTTGTTGATACATATATTGGACTTTAATGTCAGGAGGGAGAAGAATGTGACCAGAATCTAATTTTTCATAGCCTATTATTATATTTAATAATGTTGTTTTTCCTACACCATTTATCCCAGTCAGCCAGTATAAGTTTTTTTGTTCAAATTTAAAGGAAACATTATCGAGTATCACCTTTTCACCGTATCTTTTAGAAGCGTTTTTAAGTTCTATCATCATTTTAAATCGATCCTTTTCTGGAAACCGTTTCCGTAAATTGTGATTGAATCAGATGTTGTTTGAAAATCAACAATATTAGAAACTTCCGTAATATATTTTTCATTTTCTAGATTATATATTTTTAAAATTAGTTCATTATTTTGGTTAATACCAATTTGAATGATATGATCTTTGTCAGGATGAACATAATTTAATATATCTTTTTGAAAACTTTTGTTATTATTATAAAAGTTAGAATTATCACTTATCCAAATACCTTGACTAGTTAATAATAAATCGTCGCTAATTAAATTTTCTTGATTTAATAATGGAGTGCTGCGAGTATCAGTTAAGTCTAAAGAATATAGGCTATAGCTATCTATATCTTTGTTATATACTGTATAGTACAGAGTATCAGTATCTATCACTCCTTTTGTTATTAGTCCTGATGTGTTTTCATAATTAAATAATTCATGGTTCTCGCTATCAAACCCACATAGTATCCTTAAATTTTCAATTTCTATATTATTACTATCATAAAATGAACGTATCATTATATGATAGTTTTCATTATTAGCGACTGGAAATACTCCTTCATTTTTTTTCAATTTTAATAACGATTGTATTTTTTTGTCTGTAATTTTTAATACTTCAAAGTCATTATCAAAACTATGACCAGATATGTAGATGTCTGTTTGTTGAGGAAATTCATATTGAAAAAAATTATTCTCGGTTATTTCTTTAACAACGGTATTTAAATTAGTATTGTATACTAGAATTTTTTGATTAAATCTATTATATAAATATTTTTCGTCAGAATTATCAATTGGGGGATATTTTGATAAATCAGTTAAAGATTGATTACATCCAGATAATATAAATCCGATAGACATACACATAATATATATAATAATTTTGAACATAGTATATTACCTTCCTTTTTAAAAAGCAAAAAACAGGAAATAAATCCCTGTTTTTTGCTTTTTTTTATGCACCAGCATTTATTTCATACGTTTTAGCATAGCCTTTAATCTTTACAAGAGCAGTATTTTGAATATATGCAGTATTTGTTCTATAGTCCTTACTTGGGCCAACGATTAAATTACTACGATAGTCTGAAGTTTTTGCTCCATTTGAGTTTTCCCAATATTTTGTTGGCGTTGTTACTGTTTGCCAAGATGATCCAGAACCTGCACTAACACCTCCTGTTGACAAGTCCACTCCTAGACTTATTTCTGCTGAACTACGCAATGAGGCACTCCCCTTCCAAGTTGTTCTAATTCTTTCTACAGTTCCAGTACCACTGTAAACGGCCGAAACTTGAAAATCCCATTTAATTGTATTTCCAGAATTTGTTCCTACTGATTGACGCCAAACATTAGATGTAAGGGTTCCACCAGGAACTGAAAGACTAGAATCATCACTCCATCTAGGTTGGATTGCTCCAATAGAATCATTCATACTATCACTAGCCTCAACAAAAGTTTGTTGTCCCCCATAAGTTAGAGCTAGTGCTAGTCCTGTTAATCCTAATAACTTAGTTACACTTTTCATTTTAACCCCTCCATTTTTAAAATTAAATAATTATTAGTATAATTTTTCGATATATTCCTTTTTACAAAAATAATTCTTCTAGTCTTCAGATTTGTAAATACTATCTCATTTTATAGAAAAATAATAAATAAAGGGAATTAATGTAGAATTATACAATCATTATTCGAATAATATATTATCAATAAATTAGTTTTTAAAAAACTTAATATGCTTAATCGGTTATTTAATACTCTTAAGTGGTTGGGCTAAGTCAACGTTTTGAACACAAAAATACTAAGCTTTTAAGCTGTTTTGGTGCTAGTATAGTTTTATGGGCACAATTAAGTTAAGTCGTTACAATAGACTTAATAAAAGGATGTGTCTGTATGAAAAAATATAATGTTGAATTTAAATCAATGATTGTTTTTTTTTGAATAAATGTCCATATTTTGATATATAGTAATCTAGCTGTAATAGCAGTATTTATAAATATATATTATTTCTTTGAATAGTTACTCAGGAGGTAATATACATGTTGAATGTGACAAAACGTATTAATATCGTCTCCATTAAACTGGTAAAGGAGTCTAGCTTTCTTTACCAAACACTTACCATTTCATCACCTAAGGATGCGTATGAAATGATTAAAGATCAGCTTCAAGATTTGGATAGGGAGCAATTCATCATTGCTTGTTTGAATACTAAAAATGAACCGACTAATATCTCGGTAGTATCAGTAGGAACACTCAATAAAGCGATTGTTCATCCAAGAGAAGTCTTCAAAACAGCTATCCTATCAAATGCTGCTAGTATTATGGCATTTCATAATCATCCATCAGGTGAAACCACACCATCACAACAAGATATTCAATTAACCAATCGCTTATATGAGGCGGGTGAGTTACTGAGTATCAAGTTGTTAGATCATCTCATCATAGGAGATGGAACATTTACCTCATTAAAAGAAAAAGGTTATTTATAAGGAGCTAAGTGATTATATTACCGTCACTTAGCTCTTTTATTATTCCATAACTAATAGGGGGGAGAAACTATATTCAGTATCACAACTTATCGATCAGTTTACTGTTTCAAATAGCTAATAATCATAATCAGTATTTTATATTTTCTAATCGGGTAATCTCCGGAACTTCAAATTACTGTTCAAGCTTTTGTAATCTATTAATCTTATAAAAAACACTCACAATACCATATACTAACAGATCAATTAAAGTGATTGATAGGAAACTTCAAGTTGTTAAAAGAATTGCCTTTGTATAATATAACTTTTATTAATTTTAATCACGTATTCTCAGTATTTAAAATTTAATTCAAGTCAAAAGAAAAAATCCTAGTAGCTTAGTCACTAGGATTTCCATCCAGTTGTTTATTGTCATAAATCACAAATGAATCAGTAAGACTATATCATCATCTAACTAAAAATAGTTTTTTACTATTTAAATAATTACTTATTTAAGGTGTACTAAATCGATTTCTTCTTACTTTTATTATTTTTTCATTCTAGAGATATCAACTAGCGTGGGCATTCTATTATCGAATCTTTCTACTTCTATTGTCCTCTGATATTCAAAGTCTAGGTTATAGACTGTAATAGAATTTAGTGAGGATTTATCTAACCTTTCCTGTGTTAGAATAGTATTAGTTTCAAAGTTTACACCTACAATGCGGCTATCACCGATTTCTATCATTGGAGTGTTATCTGAACCCAAATTATCAAAATCTAACTTTAATAATAAGTTATCCTCTTGATATCGTGTCGATTCATATCCCTCTGATTCTTTACTTTTTTCACAAGATATCTCTAAGTAAAGTTTGCCTTCTTCTTCTTCGAAGAACGAGAGTGGTGTACACAGATTTCTATCTTTAGAATTAGTTTCTGAGTAGTTTACTTGTGTTTTAACTTCTAAATTTTCATCTACCTGTTTTATGGTAAATTCACCTGTATTTAATCCTTCACCTAATAGAAATAAATTATCCTTATATGGGTAAAAGTAGATAATATCACGTGCTAGTAGTAAGTCTTCATTAACATCTATAGAAGATAATAAGTTAAAATTTTTATCATATATCAAGATTTTTTCTTCACTTGAAATATTTTTATTTTCATCCAATATAGGTTGAGCGCTATTAGCATATACATAAATCTTATCCTTAAATACAACACCATTCCAAATATGAAGGTTACTTTCTAATTCAAAACATTTCCAAGAATCTTCTAAATAACAAAATCCTGAATTGTAGGCTTCACCATCAGCTGCAAAACCATTATTGATGACAATAAATAAGTTTTCGGAGTAAGGATTAATACGCTCATATTTTTGATCTATTGTTCCTACTTTATTTAATGACTGTGTTTGATTATCATATGATAATATAGTTGAAGTCTCCGGATAGCTATCAAAATAAACTATATTTCGAGTTTGACGCAATACTGAATATCCAACACCTTCACCTTTTGGAAGTTTAACTTTATCGATAATTTCACCATTCCCATTGGAATATAATAAATAGGATGGAGTGTACAGATCATTACTTAAAATCTGCAAAACTTCAAAATCTTTGGGTTGTTTAAGTAATGTATTATATCCTATTAAAATGAAGCCTACAATTAAAATTATAGTTACAATTATTACACCAAAAAGATTTTTTTTCATTCTTATTCCTCTATTTCACTTTTTGATAGAAAAATACATTATCGTCCCATAAAATTTGTTTTGGAGTAACCCCTACGATATCGTAGCTCCATGAACTATCTTTGTAATGATCTCCTACATTATAGCCCGCATTAAGCCAAGCTTTATATACTAATTTAGAACAATACCATTGATCAGTGCTATTTAATGTTGTCAAAATAGTATAGGGCTTACCTATTTGTTTAGCTGCGTAATTTACTGCTGTTTTATAATTCGATTGTGTAGCACCACCTACATAAAGCTCATCGGTATTAACCTTAGCCCAATACGTTCTATAACTCACTTTACTCTTAACTCCCTCACCAGGATTTGCTTCAATTACTGTATTTTTATTGTAATCTACAATTCCAGCATGCCCATGATTCCAACCTAAAGTTTTAGAATCTAGAGTAATTAAAATATCCCCATAATTTTGCCACTCGATAGTTGTTGTTCTTCTAGCATCTGAATCTACTAGGCCCCCTACACTCTCTTTTTTCATCTCAGTAATTGCATCAATTTCGTCTCTATTTAGATCAGAGATGACTTGAAGAACAGCACTGATTGCATCCTGTTGTTCTTCTTGTGGCAATTTTTCGACTTCTTCTTGATTTAATTCTCGAATTCTTTGTGAATATGATTCAATCCCTTCTGATCTTAGTAAGGATTGTTCAGGCATTTTTACTTCATATTCTGAATTCTGTGCGGCTTGGACACTCATAGAAGAATAAATTCCTAATAAAGTTGTAAACATAAATAAATACTTTCTCATTTTAACCTCTCCATTTTTTAAATTAAATAATTATTAGTATAATTTTTCGATATATTCCTTTTTACAAAAATAACTCTTCTAGTCTTCAGATTTGTAAATACTATCTTATTTTATAGGAAAATAATAAATAAAGGAAAATAATGTATAATTATACAATTATTATTCGAATAATATATTATCAATAAATTAGTTTTTAAAAAACTTAATATGCTTAATCGGTTATTTAATACTCTTAAATGGTTGGTCTAAGTCAATATTTTGGACACAAAAATACTAAGCCTTTAAACTATTTTGGTGATAGTATAGTTTTATGGATAAACTTAGGTTAAGTCATTACATTAGACTTAATAAAAGGATGTTTTTGTATGAAAAAAATATGATTGTGAATTTAAATCAATGATTGTAGGGGAAATAAATATCTATATTTTAATATATAGTAATCTAGCTGTAATAACTTCATTTATAAACATATATTATTTCCTTGAATAGTTATTCAGGAGGTAATAGTCATGTCGAATATCGCAAAACGTATTAATATTGTATCCATTAAAATGGTAAAGGAGTCTAGTTTCCTTTACCAAACACGTCAAATCTTATCACCGAATGATGCTTATGAGATGATAAAAGAACAACTAGAAGGATTGGATCGGGAGCAATTCATCATTGCTTGTTTAAATACTAAAAATGAACCGACTAATATCTCGGTGGTATCAGTTGGTTCACTAAATAAAGCAATTGTCCATCCAAGAGAAGTGTTTAAGACAGCTATTCTATCAAATGCTGCTAGTGTTATGGCATTTCATAATCATCCATCAGGTGAAACCACACCATCACAACAAGATATTCAATTAACTAACCGCTTATATGAAGTAGGTGAGTTACTGGGTATCAAGTTGTTAGATCATCTCATCATAGGAGATAGAACATTTACATCATTAAAAGAAAAAGGTTATTTATAAGGAGCTGAGTGATTAGATTAACGTCACTTAGCTCTTTTATTATTCCATCACTAATAGGAGGTAGAAACTATGAGTCATAAAATAACAGTCTGTATCACGGAAACCTTACAACGTCTGATTGAAGTAGATGTTGATGAGATGGATTGTGATCCGATTGAATATATCAGAAACCAATATCATGATGAAGAAATTATTTTAGATTCATCCGATTTAGTTGAGACTGAATTTAACATCTGTGACTGATATAAAAAGAATGACACTAGATAGAACATCAAGTTATCTAGTGTTTTTTAGTTGAACGAAGAAAGGAGTAATGATTGATGTTAACCAAATGGATCAATGTAAAAGAATTAGTTCGCTTAGGATTAGATGAGAATAAATCGTTAGGAATAATGAGGTTGGATTATTGTTCTTCAAGACCAAATGAAGTCTGTAATCAATGGTTTCCATCCTCACAAATGAATCAAGTGTTGATGGAGCATCCAATTTCCATTCAACAGTTACAACAGGAATTGAATGAATTAATTTTCAATCAATTAGATGTCTTTGATAAAGTCATTGAAAAATGTAGTGGTGAGGGTTACAAGCATGAGGAAACGTTCAAGGTAGAAAGTGAATGTTTCAATTTCTTTATTCGATTGAAACCTGTTCAAGATGATTATAGTCATTTATTTGTGTATGTAAAGTAGGGAGGTTAGTTATGATTACAACTCGTTCAAGTGTCAGAACAGAGGTGATTTATTCAGATGATATGAATCATCGATTAATCTTGAAAAAGGATTGGTCGAGAGATAAGGAAAAGTTAAAATGTACGATTATCATGATTAATCCATCAACAGCCGATGAAATAGAAATGGACCGTACAACAATGAATATCATCAATAATTTGAAACGATTGAATTATACCTCAGTAGATATCTGTAACTTATTTTCCTATATCACACCTAAATTAAGAATGGGTGATTCATTCGAAGAATTGTTACATCCTGAAAATGATATCTATATTGAGAAGTCAGCGTTGAAGTGTGATTCATTGATTATCGCATGGGGATCATTTGGTGATGGAAGTAAAAAAATGATGCAACGACAAGAGGAATTATTAGAGAAACTTAAACCATTTAGGAATAAGACTTTTTATATCAGTGATGAGTATGGAGTTAAAATGTATCACCCCTTATCACCAAAAGTTGCAACATGGAATTTAATCAATTGGAAAAATTAGTATAACATTAATTAACGCTAATCAATCCAAATGTTGATTAATGATCGTTAATCAATAGTCGAACCTCTATTCTTTCTGTAAGGATAGAGGTTTTTATATGAGGAGGAAATCAAATGAAAATAGTAAATGTCAATCAGTTATCACAAGTTCATTCATTAGATCCTTTAGTCAAAGAGCGAATGGTAGAAAAAATAGAAATCCTAAATGAGAATTATGGAGAAAATCGAATGATTGGTGATTTAGGTGGTTTTGTTATGTATGTGAATCACAAGGAACAGTTAGACGAGTTATTGGAACAGTTCCCTGTAACGGAAGCAGAATATGTTGATGCATTTGTTGGAGCTGATGAAGAGAACTATTGTGAACTGTTATTGTTAGCAGGTTCAGATTATAATATGGTGATTTTTATGCCATTGGTATTATTAGAACAATATCCGCAATTCAATGCGATTAATGAGTAAAGGAGAGAATGTATCATGATTAGATCAATTGTAAAAATCTTAAAAGTAGTTGTAGAGTTAGTGATTAAATATTTTGAAAATGTTTATCCAGAAATGAATATGGCATAAGGAGGAAATTGATGCAATGGATTCGTATTGTCGCACTGTTGTTAGAACTTCTATCCATAGGATTGTCTAATGAACAAGTGGTAGAAACAGTATCAGAACGTTTTGGTCTATCAAAAGAAGAGGTTGAAAAATGGTTGTAGGAGGTCTTGAATCATGGAAATGGAAAAATATATGACTAGAGGGGTACAGGAATGTATCCCTTTTGATTTAGTGGTGTTGATGTGGCAAATGTATGATCGATGTAAGGAGGAGATGAATTCATGTGATTATCTTCATGTCTTTCAATTGAAAATGTTAGAAGGAGAGGTATTGAATCAAGAAATTACTCATAAACAGGAAGTACCCGAATATGAAAGAACATATGTGATTAATATCGATCATCCAATGACAGAAAAAGTGTATGTGATAGAAAATGAAGATTATGTGACGATGCTTCTAGCAAACGAGTATTAAAAAAGCAATCCCTTATCATGATTCATCATTGAATGATTATAAAAACATAGATGCATTCAATGATGATAGATAGGGAATATTTTTTTTTTAAACTAAGGGAATAAAAAGAGAAGCTAGAAATCAAGTGATGTATATTGCAAGTGAAATTAGTAAAAAAAGCCTCCCTATAAATTAGAGAGGCCAAAAATATGAAAAAGATAGAGATGTTATCTATTGGGGAATGATATGAAATAGTTTAATCTTTTTAGATCGCTTATTAGGATTACATTCATTGATTTCATTTAATAAATTAGAGAATACATCTAGTGAATTTTTACCATTTAGTGAAAAGCAAATGGTTTGATTAGATACAGTAACATCAAAGAAAAAGCGTTCTAATGGATATTCAGCAGGGGTTTCTAAATATAAATTGTGTACCTGATTTAAGTATTGTTGTAGTAGTTCTTTAAACTCTAATAATTGTTCAGGCCTAACTCCTATTTTTAATCGTAAATATATATGAGACAAAGATAAAGGAGTAAAGGTTTGTGATGAGTTTACTCTTGGATAACCAACAGGACCAAAAATGTCAAAGTCTTTTATTAGTTCAGATAACCGTAATGATGTTTTTTGAGCAGGAATCATGCCCTTTAATACATAATATAGACCATTATATTCAATCCCTGCAAGTTCTAAATCTCTTCGAATTGAAGGATCTGATAGGTGATCTAAACCAAACTTATCAAAAACAGCTCTTATATCTTCGAATGCGATTCCATTTTCTTTAGGGGATGACTCTAGTATTAGGTTTATTAAAGCTTTACGAATTTCCTTCATTGTCTCTTTTTGTCTTCTAAATCGTTTAGGTTGTTTTTCTTTAGTCATATAATAACCTCACTTTTATTTTAAAAAAAGAATTATTTACCATAAGTACCATTAAATAGGTTTTGTTTGAATAAAAAAATATATCTGAATTGTATTGGTCAGATACTGCTCTCGCATCTCGAAGATATATCAATAAAATAACACAAAACGATTATTAAAGTCAATAAAAATAGATTTTTAGTGTTGTTTTGATAATTTGAAATCAATAAAATCATGTGATACTATAGGTTTGTTCCGGAACGAGATATAGTTCATTCAAGAAAATAGCTTCATTTAATCTTCTTGAATGATAGTAAATAATAATCAAAAATAAAGGAGAATTTTTTATGAATAACAAAGATAATCAAATTAATTGGGACCGATTCGAAAGTGCTTTTTATGCAAGTAATACATTAGTTGATGGAAGATATGAAGGTGTTACTACATCATATTCAGTGTTTCCTTCAAAAAAAGATGATACTCCGATGTTTTCACTCAAAGTATTAGTGGATAACGATGGAGGAAGACACGAAGTGGCATATATTACTAAGTTCAATTTTAAAAATTATTATTTAAAGAAGTTAATGGAAGCTTTTGATATAGAAGTAACATTAGGACAAAGACCGAACTTTGATTCAATGTGCGGTGTGCCAGTTGATATATTAGACATGATTTTTGATTCTACAGATTCTGTGGATACAGATGATGATCTCTTTCTGTAGAGTTTGAAATAACATATTTTATTTAGAAAGGTGAGATGAATGTCAATGCAATCAAAACAACAAACCTTAGATCCTTACTTGAATTTGGAGAAAGCCATCAGTTTTCAATCAATTAATGATGACTTTATAGTATTGACCTCTTTTGTAAATTGGTTAAAAGGAGATGAGCTAACAACCACTGAGTTGCTAGCTCATCCTAATACAGTAAAATTAGCTCTTGCTTGTCATCAATTGACGAATTTGATGACATCTGAAAAAGAATTAATTTTTTCTAAAATTCTTTCACTACATACTCAAATAGATTATCAGGATGCTCAATCTGGATATCAAATGTTAGTGACAAAAGCCGCTGATAAAGTTGGTAATCAATTACTTAATGAGCTTCGGATCTATTACAAAAGTGAAATTAGTCGATTATGTGGTGGCTATAGGTCTCGCTCTGGAAAAGTGAAGATTGATGAGGAGATATTGGGAGATTTTATAAGGTCTATAACGACACTTTTAGTCATGAAACTAGAAAATGGTGATGAATCTTTATATGTTTACAATAAGAAAACGGGTGCATATATTCATGATAATTATGTCATTGGAAGAATCATTAGATGGGCTAGTAAAATGATTTCAGATTTTAAGTGGACAACAACTTTTGAAAAAGAAATGATTGCTTTATTGATGAGAGATTCAGTCGTTATACATGCGAGTGATTTTAACAAAACGCATATTAACTTAATGAATGGTTCATTAAATTTAGAAACATTAGAAGTTGAAAAGTTTTCTTCAAATCATTTATGTACTCAATCTCTAGGGGTTTTCTATGATCCTGAAGCAATCTGTCCCAAATTCGATAAATTCTTGTCTGAGACCCTGCAAGGTGATTCAGAATTAATTCATTTAATTCAAGAAATTGCTGGCTATGTCATTGATAATGAAACAAAAGCTAATAAAGCTTTTTTCTTGTACGGCCCAGGCGGAACGGGAAAATCAGTGATGGCAGATGTTTTTCAAGCCTTAGTTTCTAAATCTTTGGTTTCTAATGTGTCATTGAAAAACTTAGAAACTCGTTTTGGTATGGAACCATTACTAGATAAGAAATTGAATATTGCGAGTGAAAATGAGGCAGACTTTATTCTTTCAAATGAAAATTTTAAGGCTATCACCTCAGGAGATGCAGTTAATATTGACTTGAAAGGACGAACAGCGATCAATAGGAGATTAAATACTAAGTTGATTTTTGTGACGAATAATCTTCCTACCTTTTCAGATTCTTCATATGCTTTGATACGTCGTTTGGTTATTGTTCCTTTTAACCGCCAATTTTCCATTCAAGAACAAAATAAGCATTTAACGGAAGAATTGTTAGTTGAATTACCAGGAATCTTCAATTGGGCTCTAGAAGGATTAAAACGATTAATCGCTAATGGTTATGTATTTACTGAAAGTAAAAATTCCGAAAAACTTCTTCAAACTTATCAGGATAATATTAACCCGGTAGAGAAATTCTGCAAAGAGTGTATTATTCAAAGTGAGGATAGTCGAATCATGCGTAAAGATTTGATAGAGGCATATGGAAAATGGTTGGATGATAATGCGATAGCGGATCATGGTACAAAATCACCCCAAAAGTTTTGGAAAATATTTTATGCGACAATAAAAAAATTTCAATGGAGTATTTCAGAAACGAGCGTTCGTGGAATGAAACGTATCTATGGTATAAAAGTCCAATAGTGATGAGGGGGAGAAAGGGTGGAGTGTGTTTAGTTGTATGGAATGAATTTGTT
Source organism: Turicibacter sp. GALT-G1 (assembly GCF_025594995.1). Taxonomy (NCBI): domain Bacteria; kingdom Bacillati; phylum Bacillota; class Erysipelotrichia; order Erysipelotrichales; family Turicibacteraceae; genus Turicibacter; species Turicibacter sp. GALT-G1. The sequence goes on along the minus strand of NZ_JAMQUS010000002.1, from coordinate 9,990 downwards.
TCTATTATACGATGGTGAAGTTTCTTTACCCCCTTCACCACCTTTTCTACCCATGATTTATTAAGGAGAATTTTCATGACTCAAAAGAAAATATATACAAAAGAAGAATTGAAAAAAGGTATGACAAGTGAATTATCAATCGATTTTGAATTATATGTTGATGATTTAGCTAAATGGCTGACGAATTACTTAATCGAGCATCATTTTAGTCGTCATGTAAAAAAAGATGCTAGTATGACTAGTTAATAAATGAAATCAGAATTTAAATTAACTGATGAGAAAAGGAGCAATTAATATGAAAAATACAGAAATTAATGTAACAGTAGAAAACGTGGAAGAAGTAGCAAGTAAGTTAAAAGGTTTAATTGAAAATCATGTTTCTGATGATATGAAGTTAGAAATGTGGATTTGGGAAGTACTTGAGGATATGAAGGATGGAGTCTATTCAGAGGGTGATTATTCTCAGAAATTACGTGCTATTGAGTACATTAATGAACATAAAGAATTGATGTTAAGTATGGTATCAAATAGGCCTACTTATGTACGATTTAGTGCTGAAATCGGGATTAAATCTTTATTAGAATATGGTTCACCATTTGGTCAACAAAATAACTTTGCAAAATCATACGATGTCGCACTTCGTCAACTACAACAAACATTTAGAGGTTATGGGTATGAGTTCTCAGAAGTAATTTTTACAAGTGTTGATGATGGTACAGTTACACTTATTTGGGAAACAAATAAACCCGTTTTATTTAAGGATGTTTTAGATTATCCAAAATCATTAATGACGTTAGCTGATTTATTGGATCAATTAGATATCTTTGGGTTAGAATTTAGTTATTCATATCATTTAATTGGGCCTTTAAGTAATGAAGTTGAAAGCAATTGCTATGTTGGACAAGGATTTAAACAAGGTTACTTTAAAACCTATGACGATTCTGATTGCCATTTAGTGCAGGAATGTCCTTTTGATTTTACAGGTTTTATTCACTATTCTTTAGATGGTAGCTATCACTTATCTTTAGAAGAGGAAATTAATGAAGAATCATTACAGTTAGTTTTACAATCTGGATATCATTTAGAAGGTCATCAATTAAGAAGTGGTTTGAATGGGGTTATCAAATCTGTTGAAACTATCGATTGGTAATTTGATGTGTGATGAGAGATGGGAGATTAAAAAGTATATTAAATGGGAAAATCAAATTCATTGAGTTTATTAGATAATGGATTTTATTTAAAATGCGATAAATGTAATTGGCATTTATCGCATTTATTACAATAATAGTTGCTCCATACAATTTTAGTAAGGGAAGTAATGAATAGCTTTTAAAGCAGATATTATATTATTGATTTATTTAAAAGTTACATGAATCAATGGAGGTTATTAGCAATGATTAGGAAGAGTTCGAAAGTGAGGGCGGTCGCATATTGTCGATTCAGTAGTAGTAATCAACGAGAAGAATCGATTGATGCACAATTAAGAGCCATCTACAAATTTATGGGTGAACATGATTATACACCTGTTGGTGATTATATTGATATGGCATTGACAGGGACAAATACCGATCGACCAAACTTCCAACGAATGATAGAAGATGCTAAGAAAGGTTTATTTGATGTAGTAATCGTTCATAAAATGGATCGTTTCTCTCGTAATGTTCGTGATACGTTAAATATTGAAAGTGAATTAGCTCAATATGGAGTAAAGGTGATTAGTGTTATTGAACAATTTGCAGATACACCTGAAGGACAATTACAACAAATCATCCAATTAGGTGTCGGTCAATATTACAGCCAAAATTTGGCAAGAGAAGTGATGAAAGGACTGAGAGAAAACGCTTACAGGTGTTTGCATAACGGAGGCTTACCACCTTTAGGATATGATGTTGATCCTATAACGAAGCAGTACATCATTAATGAAAAAGAAGCAGAATCTATTCGTATTATCTTTAAAAAGTTCTTAGAAGGATGGAGTTATCGAGAATTAGCAGAATATCTGAATGTATTAGGGTATCGTACTAAAATAGGTAATAAATTTTCTGCTAATTCATCTTTCTATGATATCCTCGTGAATTCAAAATACAAAGGTGAATATGTCTTTGGTAGAAGTCTTTCTAAACCGAAACAACCAGGAATGAAACGATCACATCGTAAAAATAAAGATGAATCAGAAATCATTCGTGTGCCAAATGGATTACCTGCGATTGTAGACGAAGGAACATTTGAACAAGTTCAAAAACTATTAGCTAGTCGTCAACGTTCTAAAGGAGCCTCAAAAGCAAAAGAAGTCTATCTTGTCTCAGGATTGATAGAATGTGGTGAGTGCGGATCAGCCTATCATGGAAGTGCACGAATTGGAGGTAGAAATAAACAAAAATACGTTTCATATAGATGCTCAAAACGTAAGAAAATCGAGAACCCATGTAAGTGTAAAGAGATTAACAGAACCTTATTAGATAATTTTATTGTCCAACAACTCTTTACGACCATTTTAAATCCTCAACATTTAGAACGATTACATCAAAAAGTGAATGAGAAATTGAAAGAAAAGATTTCAGAGATGGATCATGATTTACCTAAGTTAGAGAAACAGTTAGCAGAAGTGAATCAAAAAGCATCAAATTTAGTTCAAGCAATTGCGGCAGGAGGATTAGGAAGTATTGATACGATTACTGCGGAATTACAACGATTAGAACAACAAAAGATTGTCTTAACAAATGAAATACAAAATCATCAAGTGAAACAATCAGAAGTTAATCTTACATTAGATCAAATGAAAGATGTTTTAGAAGAAGCGAAAGAGTATGTTTTAAAAAATAATGATGAAATGATGAAGTATATCTTATCACGATTCATTCATAAAATTATTATAAATAATGATAGCCTTGAGGTAGCGTATAACCTTGGGGCTTTTTTTGTTGATTTCAAAAAGGTAGTATTGATAGAAACAAAGGTTTATTCAAAGAAAGTTATCTATGCTTATTCACCTTTAAAGGAGGTGAGTTGATAAGGAATTATTAATAGAATTTTTTGATGAAAAACTTAAATGATTACTCTAGTAAAAAACGTTATTATTAATTGTACTAAGAGGTTGAAATATGAAAGAATATTTTAATCGAATCTATGCTGATATTTTTGAGGTGTTAGGAGAGGAACAAGTTAATATAATTCATCAGTATTATAAAGGTTAACAGCCCTGCTTCCCACAAAGGCTATATAGCCAAAAGTATATAATGGATTATTTAGAAAAATATTATAATGGTAGGAATCTAAAAGAACTATCGAAACTACTGGGATATTTCGAACGTAGGCTTAAACAATTAATACAGAGATATCAAAATAGAATAGTTTTTGTTGTATTCGACAAATATTGTCAAAAAGTGTCGGAGATTGTTTTGTATAATTATATTAATTGAAATTAACCTTTCATTCTACATTAAAGGGAGTTAGATGATAAAAATCTTTTATAAGGATACAAGAATGAGTAGTTTTAGGAGGATTTATATGTTTGAAGAGAAGAAAAAATTAATAATTGTATGTACACCAGAGACAAAGGTTTATGCTTATCAATTATTACAACTGATAGGGGAAAAAGATGATACTGAGACGGAGATTGTTGGGTGTAAAGATGGCAGTGTTCAAGCTGCTATTTGGGAAGAGAAATATTATCTCTCTAATGAATGTCAATTATCATCAGATGAAAAAGTAGTTTTTATCGGTGATATGAAAGTTGTAAAAAGCATTCTTCCTAATATTGAAGTAAAATATAATCAATATGCTATGAAGTATGGATGGTTGGGAAATCGATCAGTTATTTATGTGGATAAACAAGATTTAACTCATGGGGATTACTTAAGCTTTTATCACTATTGCATATTGATTGGTAAAAAATTCGAAAAATTGAAAGAAGGAGAACCGGTAGTAGAAAAACCTACGTTTAAGGATAAATTCTTATCAGTATCAGGGAAGATTCAAAATACGATTGCTTCTCCCGCAATGAAAAAGAAGGTTCGTGAACAACAGTATAACATGGCTACTTATCATTTTTATTTATATGGGTTAAGTCGTTTCTTGGAGGATTAATGAGCGAAGAAACATTATAATGGTAAAGATTTAAAGGAATTATCATCACAGCTCGTTTATTAAGAATGTTGGATTAAACAATTAATTCAAAAATACCAAAAAGTGTCGAAGATTGTTTTGTATAATTATACTTAATTAAATTTAATCTTTCATTCTATATTAAAGGAAGTTAACTGAATAAAAAGTTTATATAAGAATCAGGAAATGAGTAGTTTTAGGAGGGGTTATATGTTTGAAGAGAAAAAGAAGAAATTAATAATTGTATGTATACCAGACACAAAGGTTTACGCGTATCAATTATTACAACTGATAGGGAAAAAAGATGATACTGAGACTCAAATTATTGGTTGTAAAGATGGCAGTGTTGAGGCTGCAGTTTGGGAAGAGAAATATTATTTACACAATGAACATACATTATCATCAGATGAAAAAGTAGTTTTTATTGGTAATATGAAAATTGTAAAAAGTATACTTCCTAATATTGAAGAAAAATATAATAAATATGGGATGAAGTATGGATGGTTAGGAAATCGATCAGTTATTTATGTAGATAAACGATTTTTAACTGAAGATGACTACTTAAGCTTTTATCAATATAGTGTAGAGAATGGTAAAAGATTTGAAAAATTAAAAGAGGGAGAACTAGTAGTAGAAAAGAAATCTGTAGGGATTGATTGGATATATAAAGGAGAACCAGTAGTAGAAAAGCTGACGTTTAAGGATAAATTCTTATCAGTATCAGGGAAGATTCAAACAGGGATTACTTCTCCTGCAATGAAAAAGAAGGTTCGTGAACAACAGTATAACATGGCTACCTATCATTTTTATTTATACGGGTTAAGTCATTTCTTGGAGGATTAATGAGTGCAAGCATTTGAAAAAGGTTATGAATTCTTAGCTAAGGGTTCATCTGGTATTGTAGGATCGTTACAAGGAAAAGAATATATTGCTAATATTAACAGGGAGATTGATAAATTAGAAGCTAGTATTAATCAATTTAAAGGAAATATGAGAAGTGTTGGTGCCCTAAAAGGAAACGTAGCTGAACATTGGCATTCAGGGACTTTTAATATCAATGCAGCTATTAAAGGTTCTGGTAACAGAACCTTTGTAGATGAAAGCAATAAATTTGCATCAGTAGATGTTTCGACTAATTTTGGCGATTCTTATGGATTGAAGTATTATAAAGATGGAATTGAGAGTGCTAAGATGCAGGCTCAAGTGGATAAAAGCACTAATCAAACTATTTATGGCGGTCAAATTAGGTTAATACCAAAAGATCAAATGGAGGAAGCGATTAAATGGTTAGAAAGGAAAATAGCAGAAGAGAGTGTTAAGCGACCAGAACAAGTTCAAAGGTATCAAGAAACATTAAATCTTTTAACCGATAAAATAAGAAGTTCAGATGGTATTGAATCTATTCCATTATCTAAAAATGAATCAGAGTTATATGCTGAATTAGGCAAAGAAGGTGCTTTTAACGCTAGGAAGGTTGGAGTTAGTACCGAGGAGTTAGTTAAATTTAAAGATATTTTAAATAACTCTATGAAAGCAGGAGTTACTGCTGCGACGATTTCAGTGGTTTTAAAAACAGCTCCGGAAATTTATAAAGCAATTGATTATCTTGTCCAAAATGGTCATGTAGATAAAGAGCAATTTAAGAAGATCGGATTTGCTGCTATTACCGGTGCGGGAGAAGGTTTTTTTAGAGGAGCAATTGCTGCAGTGATTACAGGTGCATGTGAAGCAGGACATTTAGGAACACACCTAAAAGGGACTAATCCAGTAGTAATTGGGGCATTAACTGTTGTAGTTATGAATGTAGTTAAACAATCTTATTTAGTTGCTACAAAGAAAATAGAGATAGGTGAATTAGTAGATAGTTTTGTTCGAGATGTCTTTATGACAAGTGGATCATTCATGACCTCTTCATTATTCAAGCTGTTTATTCCAATACCTGTATTTAGTTTGTTATTAGGAAGCTTTGTAGGATCGGTTTTGGGTGATTTTGTTTATAACGCAACATATAAGACATATATTTCTTTCTGTATTGATACAGGATTTACGCTATTTGGAGTTGTAAAACAAGACTATAACTTACCTAAAGAAATAATGGAATCTATCGGAATTAAGGTATTTGAATATGAAAAGTTCCAATATCAAACATTCGAATATAATCAATTCAATTTTAATAAATTTGAACATCAAAAGTTTAATTATTCTACAATTGGGATTAAGATATTACGACGTGGTGTGATCGGCGTTAATCGCATTGGATATGTTTCATAAATTTAGAATTAAGAAATGAATGATCTTGCTTACTAAAATTATGAATAAATAGAGTAGTAGACTACTGTATTTGAGTCATGGCTACTTTTGAAATATATATAACCAGAAATGTAATTCATAGTTTTAACGCACACTTAGTTGTATATCTCTTTTAGTACTTAGATACCTTGTAGTCTAACTAAAAGATTTCTCGATGTGAAAAACTTATCTGTTTCTATATATAGTTATCTCAAATAATATGAAAAATGCCATCAAGAACTCAATCTTGATAGCTTATTTTTTACGATTTTATTAAAATAAATAAACAAATTATTCTGTATGATCGTGTACAAGCAGAGTACGATGACTTCATAGAGTAATTGAAACAGTTAGAGGAAAATATAGTTGGAGATTAAATCCATGAACTGAGGTTGAAGACAATTATACTAGAGATGATTATTGAAGAAATGTATACAGGAAAAGAATTAGAATATTTGATATGTCAAAAAGAGCCACTAGAAATACTTTATAATCTGTTATCTCAATATATAATTATAAGGAAAATTTTGTTATAATATAAATAATAAATTAACCAGAAGAGGTGTTATAAAATTGCGAATAAAGTACAAAGGAAAGTTACCAATGAGTCCATATAGCGGTGATAATAGGACTAGTGATATGATGGAAAGAATGATGAAACAATTTTCTAGTCATATGAAACAACTTAGGCTTCCTAAAATCATAGTTATCAATGGAATTGAGTTTGATGTGAATAAAGGGATCGACTGCTCAATTAATAATCAAGGTGGACACTTACAAGAGACTAATTTTTTACAACGTACACAAGAATATACACTTGTTAATAAAAAATATGAAATAACTATTCCAATAGTAATTCAATTATATTTTAATACAAATAATCATTATCGATTATTTGTATATACAAAGGGTAATAAAATGCTTACTTCAATTAATCTAACTAATAATTTTCAAGATAATAAAATTCAATTGAGTATACCGTTAAAATTATCTACTCAAAAAATAGAAGGAAGAGATATGACTAAAGCAGAACGAGAAATGTATCGTGACTTACTCATTGAACATGTACAAAAAGAGGGTATCGATCTTGATGGGAGAACAGCGTATCTTGGAACTTATTCGACACTTCTTCAACGTATCACATATCCAACAGGAGAGAAGTTTTTAGAAAATTTGATTAAGTTAGCCATTCTAAAAGGACATTTTGCAAAGAATAAACATTACACTCTTCCTAATATTATATAGAAAAAAACCATTATCTCAAATCAGATTTAATCTGAACTCAGATAATGGTTTTTGTTTTGTCTTTTTTCCTGTAACAGTTGCGGACGTGGATATTCTGGTGGAGATGGGGCGTAGCGGTTAGTATCCACGTCCATTGTCATCAAGTTCAGAAATCATTACTTTAAATATATTTTTAACATATAATACATAATATGGTTAAAAATGGTTGAAACTCTATGTAGGTATATTTTATAATAAAACTATAAGGGGTGATTTTATGAATAAAAAATTAATTAAATTTTTATCAATTGGAGGTATATTGGTTGGATCAACAGTTTTATCAACTAATTATGTAGCTAAAGCTAATACTACAATTGCATCTGTACAAAACTATGATAGAGAGGAGATGATTAATTATTTATTAAGTCATTCTGTACCAGAGGAAAAGGTGGAAATATTACTAAAAAACTTGATAACAATGAACCATGGGATTGTTATCAAGAGGAAAAATTGAAGAATGTTCCAAGTGATTTTGACTCTTTTGAGTTAAATGGTGGAGAAGATCAGGTTAAATATTATAGATTTGAAGATGGTTCTTTCCTTTTAAACGAATTAAGGGCAACAGAGGATTCTAAATATGAAGAGAAAGAAATTATAACATTTGAACGAGGCGTATCAAATACAGCCTATGGATCACAATATACTGACTATAAAATTTCGAAATCGATAGGAATTATGAATGCTAGTTTTTATGCAGATTTTTGGAGAGCAAGAAATGGATATGGAGCAAGTAAGATTACAAAAGCAACTAAAGGGAGAGTCACAGGAGTAGGAACGAATGGATCAACTATTGTACAAATCGATCGAGCTGTAGAGGATCTCGTTTATAAAGCACCAGCCTTAGCTAGCATGCAATTTACATTGACTGCATCAGTCGAAGGGATAACTGCAGGAACAACATCATATCTAGTTCTTGCATTAAAGAATGGAACGATGAACATATATTGGGATTAATATCTTAAGGAGAAGCATTTATGAAAAAGAGACTAGTCACAGTAGCAACAGTTTTAGTTTTTTTAGGACTATTAACAATAATCCATATGAGTAAACAAAATAGTTTTAATGTGTATAATATCACAACTGAAACTAATAACAGTGATTTGATATTAGAAAATTTGAAAATGATTTCTATGAATAATAGAGTATATATTGATTCTTATACTTTATCAAAAAATAGTGAAATTGAAACTGACGTTACAGATATCCAAATCGAGGCCTCTATTAATAGTCAAGTTATCCTAATTTTAAGTTTGACAAATCTTGATGATGATAAAATGTATATTGAAGAACAGAAATTAATAAAAAATATTAAATTATCAACAGATAGTATTATTAATCTGAAGTTTAAGTATACTGTTGATGGGGTTAAGACAGAATCCTATGAAGAATTAAATTTATTAGATTATCAATTATTTATAAATGAAGTTAATAAAACATTAAAAAATTAATGAATTATAATGCGATTGAGTATAGTATAGTGAAATTTTGAGAATAAAGTGTTTAGCGTCAAAAAACAAAAAATTGATGTAGTGATTAGTAAGCGAGTAATATAAACACGTGTATTATGACCTCCAACTTTGAACAGAAATTGAGTTATCAAAGAAAAGGGGGTCATTTTTTTGATCAATGAAAATCCAATGATTGTTTCAATTAAATTGAATGAGTTTTCAAATCCTTAATTAGCCACTTCTTTTTATAACATAATTTAGAAAAGGAATGGAGGGAGTGAATGAATAAAGTAAGTTAAATGTAATAACAGCATTTATAAACATATATTATTTCCTTGAATCATTACTCAGGAGGTAATATACATGTCGAATGTCGCAAAACGAATTAATATTGTATCCATTAAAATGGTCAAGGAGTCTAGCTTCCTTTATCAAACACGTCAAATCTTATCACCAAATGATGCTTATGAAATGATTAAAGAACAACTAGAAGGATTAGATCGTGAGCAATTCATCATTGCTTGTTTGAATACAAAGAATGAACCAACTAATATCTCAGTGGTATCAGTTGGTTCACTAAATAAAGCGATTGTCCATCCAAGAGAAGTCTTTAAAACAGCAATCCTATCCAATGCAGCGAGTATTATGGCATTTCATAATCATCCATCAGGTGAAACAACACCATCACAACAAGATATTCAATTAACCCACCGCTTATATGAAGCAGGTGAGTTGCTCGGGATCAAGTTGTTAGATCATCTCATTATAGGAGATGGAACATTTACATCATTAAAAGAAAAAGGTTATTTATAAAGAGCTAAGTGATTAATTAAAGTCGCTTAGCTCTTTTATGTGCGCCCGGCAT
>NZ_JAMQUS010000019.1:0-19634 GCF_025594995.1 Turicibacter sp. GALT-G1 | reverse complement strand
ATCTCCTACTCGATTATTTTTGGTAGTTTGGAGCTTCTTGAGTGATTTCAACATCATGTGGATGAGATTCACGAAGACCTGCATTTGTAATACGTACAAATTTACCGTTTGTTTTTAAGTCTTCAATTGTAGCTGTTCCACAGTAACCCATTCCGGCACGTAAACCGCCACATAATTGATAGATTACATCTTCTAATTTTCCTTTGTAAGGGACGCGGGCTTCAATTCCTTCAGGAACTAATTTTTTAGCTTCTTGTTGTTTTCCTTGGAAGTAACGATCACTTGAACCACGTTTCATTGCAGCTAAAGATCCCATTCCAACGTAAGTTTTGTAACGGCGTCCATTAAATAAAATTTCTTCACCTGGAGCTTCTTCACATCCAGCGAATAAACCACCGAACATTGCGCAATCAGCCCCAGCAGCAATTGCTTTAACAAAGTCTCCACTTAATTTTAATCCACCGTCAGCAATAACTGGAACACCAACTGTTTTACAGTATTCATAGACATCATTAACCGCTGTAATTTGAGGAACACCTACACCAGCAACAACACGAGTTGTACAGATAGAACCTGGTCCGATACCAACTTTAACTGCATCAGCTCCAGCATCGATTAAATCTTTTGCTGCTTCTGGAGTAACAATGTTTCCACCGATAACTTGTAATTCTGGGAATGTTTCCTTAATCTGACGAACTGTATTAATAACACCTAAAGAGTGCCCGTGAGCTGAGTCAACTGTGATGACGTCAACACCTGCTTCAACTAAAGCAGTCACGCGAGCTAGTGTATCTGCACCAATTCCAACGGCAGCTCCACAACGTAAACGCCCTTGAGTATCTTTACAACTATTTGGATATGACATTGTTTTATCAATATCTTTGATTGTAATTAATCCGCATAATACACCTTCTTCATTGATGATAGGAAGTTTTTCAATACGGTGTTGCATTAAGATTTCTTTTGCTTCATCTAATGTGATTCCTACAGGAGCAGTGATTAACTTATCGCGTCCAGTCATAACATCACAAACTTTTACACTTTGATCAACGCGGTATTTCATATCACGGTTAGTGATAATTCCAGTTAACACACCATTTTCATCAACAACTGGGAATCCAGATACTTTATAGTGTTTGCATTTATCGTTTGCTTCCGCAATAGTGATATCTCCTGATAATGTAACAGGATCTGAAATCATACCATTTTGATATAATTTAACACGACGAACTTCTTCAGCTTGTTCCTCAATTGACATATTTTTATGAATAAATCCAACTCCACCTTGATGAGCAAGCGCAATAGCTAAGCGTGATTCAGTTACTGTGTCCATTGCAGATGAAATGATTGGAATATTTAATTCGATTCCACGTGTTAATTTTGTTTTTAAGCATACATCCTTTGGTAATACTTCACTACGTTGAGGGATTAATAAAACATCATCAAATGTTAATCCTGTAGAAACCACTTTACCGTTTAATAAGTTCATGGCGTGTCCTCCTTTGTTATAATTATAGTTATTTTCTGTCCTTAAAGGGCATATGATTCAAGAGGGAATATGAATTAGCCCGTTTTTAGTTGTAAACATGATAGCATAACTCATAAAAGGTTGCAACACCAAAAAATACGACAATATTTAAGATTCCTCAAAAAATAAAATAACAATGTTATATTTTAAATTCAATTTTCATAAATAAGAATATAGTTTATATTTTAAATTAAATTTATCCAAAATTTACAAATGTTGTTGATATTTGGATTTGGTTAGTTTATAATTCAATTGTAAATATTTTGAAATTAAATGGTTAATTTTGTAGGAGGACATCAAAATGAAGCGCATGGATATTCAACAAGAGAAGAAGCAATTTGCGACATTTTTATGCCTACAATTTCATATTTGTGATAAAAAAGTTAAACGTATGAGTTAAGTGTTTTTACTAGCGCATATGTTTTTTTTTACAAGTTTTTTCACAAATGAAACAAGTCAAATGAAAATCACAACATTCATATATCATCGATAATAAGGTTCGAAAGTTTCTACCCCTTGCCGTAAATATAGGGACTATGAAGGTTGCACAAATAAGATCAGTTAAGTACAATGGGGTATATTAACCGTTAAAATGAGATAAAAAGTACAAAATTCGACTCAATTTAACAAAAAGCACTTCCATAACTTTACAGAATGTTATTAGCACCTTTAGTCACTGTTCTAAAGGTGCCTTTTATTTATGCTTCAAACGTTATATCATGGTATAGTGTATCCCGAGTAATCAATCTAAACAGAATACTTAGTAGAGAATCAATGAGGATATAAAAAAGGAGCGATCTTAATGAAAAATGATTTACAAATTGCTAAAGAAATTGAATTAAAACCAATTACTGAAATTGCAGAGCAATTAAATATCTCAGATGAGATTGAGTGCTACGGTAAATATAAAGCAAAAATTGACTTAAGTGTCATGAACAGTGAAAAAGAAAATGGAAAGTTGATCTTAGTTACGGCAATTAGTCCAACTAAAGCAGGTGAAGGAAAAACAACGATGACAGTTGGGTTAGGACAAGGTTTCTACCACGTTGGAAAACAATCGGTTATTGCTTTACGCGAACCGTCACTTGGCCCAGTTATGGGACTTAAAGGTGGAGCAGCTGGTGGAGGGTACTCACAAGTTCTACCAATGGAGGATTTAAACTTACATTTCACAGGAGATATTCATGCAATCACAACAGCGAACAATGCGATCTGTGCCTTACTTGATAATCACATCTACCAAGGAAATGAATGTAACGTTGATCCAACAAAAATCGTCTTCAAACGTTGTTTAGATTTAAATGATCGTACCTTACGCGACATTACGATTGGACAAGGTTCGCATGTTAATGGAATCGAACGTAAAGATGGATTCAACATTACAGTTGCTTCTGAAATCATGGCAATTCTTTGCTTAGCAACAAGCCTTGAAGACTTAAAACAACGTATCGGAAACATTATCGTGGCATACACACCTGAGGATCAACCGGTCTTTGTTAAAGACTTAAAAATCCAAGGTGCAATCACGATGCTATTAAAAGATGCACTTAAACCAAACTTAGTTCAAACATGTGAACATACACCAGCTATCGTACATGGTGGCCCATTTGCGAATATTGCTCATGGATGTAACTCAATCATTGCAACAAAAACAGCCTTAAAACTTGGAGAATATGTGGTGACTGAAGCAGGATTTGGAGCAGATTTAGGAGCAGAGAAATTCTTAAATATTAAATGTCGTGAAGGAAATTTAACACCTGATTGTGTTGTTATTGTTGCAACAATCCGCGCGTTAAAAATGCATGGTGGAGTTGAGTACGATAACTTAAAAGAAGAGAACGTTGAAGCATTAGCAAAAGGTGTTGAAAACTTAGCGAAACACATTGATTCAATTCAACAATTTAATTTACCTTACGTCGTGGCAATTAACCAATTCACACATGATACAGAAGCAGAACTTAATTTCTTAAAAACATGGTGTGAAGATAACAATCATCCATGTGAAATCGCAAATGTTTGGTTAAACGGTGGAGCAGGAGCAAAAGAATTAGCGAACCGCGTGATTGAATTAATTGAAAACAATAATCAAACATTCGGTCATTTATATAACCGTGAAGATAAATTAGAAGATAAAATCTTAACAATTGCTCAAAAAATATACGGGGCGCGTGATGTTATTTATACAGAACAAGCACAAGCTCAACTTGAAACAATTAAAGAATTAGGATATGAAGACTTCTTAGTATGTATGGCAAAAACGCCAGTATCTTTAAGTGATGATCCAAAAGTATTAGGCCGTCCAACAGATTTTGATATCACTATTCGTGAAATCCGTATCTCAGCTGGAGCAGGGTTTATCGTTTGCTTAACAGGAAATGTTTTAACAATGCCAGGACTTCCAAAACAACCAGCTGCATTAAAAATGGATGTAACACCAGAAGGTGAATGTGTAGGATTATTCTAAAAACTTCGCCTTTAGTCTTTTACACAATCTAGCTTTGAGTGACAATCGCTCTATAAAGTCTCTTCATTGTACTCTGATACAAAAGTAGTATCAATGACAACGAATTTTGACTTTTACGGTGACTTGTAAAATTTAATTTTGCATAGTCGTTAGTTCCCCTTTAGGGTTACGTGTGCTTAATTGTCACCTTAGTTTTATATATTATAAGGATAGAAAAGATAAATATAGGGGAGGACACGATCGTGGAGAGAATTTATGAAATCTCAGAAAAACCATTAGTCGGAATCATCATGGGAAGTAAATCTGACTTAGAAACGATGCAAGAAACAATGGCAATTTTAGATGAGTTGCAAATCTCATATGAAGCAAATGTGGTGTCAGCACATCGGACACCAGATAAAATGTTCGAATATGCTGAACTTGCTCGTGAGCGAGGAATTAAGGTTATCGTTGCTGGAGCTGGTGGGGCCGCTCATTTACCTGGAATGGTTGCAGCAAAAACAACCCTTCCAGTCATTGGTGTTCCAGTTCAATCCAGAGCATTAAATGGAATGGATTCACTTTTGTCAATCGTTCAAATGCCAGGAGGAATTCCAGTTGCAACAGTTGCTATCGGAAAAGCAGGGGCTAAAAACGCAGGATTACTTGCCGCTTCCATGTTAAGTACATCTTACGATAGCATAGCAACAAAACTTGATGAGTACCGACAAATGATGACAGATACCGTGTTAAAGGATAGTGATCTTAATGACTAATCTTATCTTACCTCCTTCAACAATCGGAATCATTGGTGGCGGTCAGCTTGGACGCATGATGGCCATATCAGCAAAGCAAATGGGATACAAAGTAGCAGTATTAGAGCCTGCTGCTTTGGGACCACTTGCACAAGTAGCGGACCTAGAAATTAATGCACCTTATGACAGTGAAGAAGCTTTAACACAATTATTAGCCGTAAGCGACGTTGTCACTTACGAATTTGAAAATATCGATAGTCATGTCGTGGAAAAATTAGCATCAGCTGGTTATATTCCACAAGGATATCGACCACTTGCAATTACACAACATCGCTACATTGAAAAAACATCAATTAATAACTGTGGTTTTAAAACAGCACCATTTGAAAAAGTAGATAACTTTAATGACTTAAAAAATGCTATTAAAAAGATTGGATATCCTAGTATCTTAAAAACAGTAAGTGGTGGGTATGACGGAAAAGGCCAATGGACATTAAAATCAGATTCTGATTTAGAAAATGTTCATTCTGTTGTAGAAAACCAAAACTGTATTTTAGAAGGATTTGTACCATTTACAAAAGAAATCTCAGTCATCGTCACTCGAGGGACAAACGATCAGGTTGAAACGTTCCCAGTTGTTGAAAACATTCATCAAAATCAGATTCTTCATTTAAGTATCGTTCCTGCAAGAATTGATGCTAATTTAGCAAAAAAAGCAGAAGAAGTTGCAGCAACATTAATTGAAAAATTAGATTTTGTCGGAACATTAGCTATTGAAATGTTTGTTGTCGAAGATGACATTATCATCAACGAACTAGCACCACGACCACATAACTCAGGACATTACACCATCGATGCATGCAATGTATCACAATTTGAACAACATATTCGCGCAGTTTGTGGGTTACCGCTCATCAAGCCAACCTTAATTCAGCCAGCAATCATGGTGAATTTACTTGGTCAACATGTCGAATATACGTTAAATATGTGGACAAAACCTGAATTTTCAGATGCAAAGCTTCACCTTTATGGGAAAGAGGAGATGCGAGCCAATCGAAAAGTTGGGCATTTAACATTCATGAACGATTTTGAAACAAAGTTAGAAGAAACAGTTAATCAGTTTTTAATTAATTTTCCAAAGTAAAGGATGAGGATGAGAAATGAGTCAGTATCGTGTTTTTGTAGAAAAGAAGGAGATGTATGCCACAGAAGCGAAAAGCTTATGTCATGATTTAAATGAGAACTTACATTTATCATTAACAAATGTGCGTACGATTAACGTTTATGATGTCTTTAACGTTAACGGGCAAGAGATTGAGACAGCAAAGCAAAATGTTTTATCAGAAACAGTAACAGACATCGTTAGCATGTCGTTAGACTTAGAAGGTAAAACGTATTTTGCTGTTGAGTTTTTACCAGGTCAATATGATCAACGTGCCGACTCTGCAATTCAATGTATTCAACTTTTAACAGGAAATGACGAAGTTCGTGTTAAGAGTGGTAAAGTGATTATTTTAGATGGAATCGCATCAGAAGTAGAAATCGAAAAAATTAAACAATACTACATTAACCCGATTGAAATGCGTGAAAAAGATTTACAAGCACCACTATCTTTCGATGAAAATGTAGAAATTGAAGATGTTCCAACTTATGAAGGGTTTATCGATTATAGTGATGAATTATTAAATAATTTCTTACATGAACACGGAATGGCAATGACACTTGATGATATTAAAATGATTCAAGCCTACTTCCGCAAAGAAGAACGCCGTAATCCAACAGAAACGGAGTTAAAAGTGCTTGATACTTACTGGTCAGACCACTGTCGTCATACAACATTCGAAACATTAATTGAAAATGTGACATTTGAAAGTGGACGTTTCCATGATATTTTACAACAAACATTTGAAGAGTACTGCATGATGCGTGAGCGTGTGCATCATAATCGTAAGCCAATGACTTTAATGGACATGGCAACAATTGCAATGAAAGAACAACGCAAATTAGGATCATTAAATGATTTAGAAGTTTCAGATGAAATCAATGCGTGCAGCATCTATATCGATGTTGATGTTGATGGAGAAACTGAACCATGGTTATTAATGTTCAAAAATGAAACACATAACCATCCAACAGAAATTGAACCATTTGGTGGAGCCTCAACATGTATCGGAGGAGCTATTCGTGACCCACTATCAGGACGCTCTTATGTTTACCAAGCGATGCGTATCAGCGGTGGAGCAAATGTTTTAGAAACAGTAGAAGAAACAATGGAAGGAAAGCTTCCACAAAAAATTATTTCTAAACGTTCAGCTGATGGAAATAGTTCATATGGAAATCAAATTGGTTTACCAACAACATTCGTTCGTGAAATTTATCATGAAGGATATAAAGCAAAACATATGGAGGTTGGAGCAGTTGTCGGAGCTGTTAAAGCAAGTGACGTTCGTCGTGAAAAGCCTGAAGCAGGGGATATTATTGTTTTATTAGGTGGACGTACAGGACGTGATGGAATCGGTGGTGCAACTGGATCATCAAAAGCCCACACTGAAACATCAATTCAAACCGCTTCATCAGAAGTTCAAAAAGGAAATGCACCAACTGAGCGTAAAATCCAACGCTTATTCCGTAACGGTGAAGTGACTCGTTTAATCAAAAAATGTAACGACTTTGGAGCAGGTGGGGTTTGTGTTGCCATCGGTGAGTTAGCAGATGGATTAAATATTGACTTAAATGCTGTTCCTGTCAAGTATAGCGGATTAAATGGAACAGAACTTGCCGTATCAGAATCGCAAGAACGTATGGCGGTCTTAGTAGCTAAAGAAGATGTGAATGCATTAATTGAGTTCGCGAATAAAGAAAATTTAGAAGCAACAATCGTAGCAGAAGTGACAGATACTAACCGTTTAGTGATGAACTGGAACGGACGCGCCATCGTTAACTTATCACGTGACTTCTTAGATACAAATGGAGCACGTCAATCAACTAATATTATCGTACCAACTGATTTAGAAGATAATCCATTTGTAAGTAAAGTAGAAGGAAAATCAATTAAAGAAAAATTCTTAAATAACTTAAAACAACCAAACGTTGCCTCACAACAAGGAATGGTTGAAATGTTCGATTCGACTATCGGAGGAACAACTGTTTTAATGCCTTACGGTGGGAAATATCAATTAACTGAAACAGAAGGTTCAGTTCATAAAATTCCACTTCGTCATGGAGTGACAAACACTGTCAGTATGTTAACTTACGGATATAATCCTGAGATTACATCATGGTCACCATTCCACGGATCAGCTTATGCTGTCGTTGAATCAATGGCTAAAATCGTGGCATTAGGTGGTAAATGGCAAGGAATTCGTTTCTCATTCCAAGAATATTTCCGTCGTTTAGGTCAAGATCCTAAGAACTGGGGACAACCATTTGCAGCTTTATTAGGATCAATTTACGTTCAAAAAGGATTTGGCTTACCAGCAATTGGTGGGAAAGATAGTATGAGTGGTTCATTTGAAGATTTACACGTTCCACCAACATTAATCTCATTCGCAGTACAAGTTGAAAAAGCAAATAAAATTTTATCACCAGAATTTAAAGCCCCAGAACATTATATCTACTTAATTAAACATGAACCAACAAAAGATTTAATGCCAAATATCGAACAATTAAAAGAAAACTTTAACTTTATCTATGACATGGTTACAATTGGGCATATCAAATCTGCCTTCACAATTAAACAAGGTGGGATTGCTGAAGCGATTGCTAAAATGTCATTTGGTAATAAAATTGGAGCAAATATTAAAACAGGATATGATTTATTTAACTTAGAATTAGGTTCAATCATTGTTGAATCGGATCGTCCATTATTATTCGATCAGGCACACTTATTAGGAAAAACAACAACTGATCCGTTAATCGTAATCAACCAAGAAGTCATTACAATTGAGGAGAGCTTAGCTGCATGGCAAGGAACATTTGAAAACTTATATCCAGTCGCATCTGTAGCTGAAGAAGCAAAAGTTCCAACAGTGAATTATGAAAATACAATCATCACAACGTCATCGTTAGGTGCAACACCACAAGTCTTCTTACCAGTCTTCCCGGGAACAAACTGTGAGTATGATACTGCACGTGCTTTCGAACAAGCAGGAGCTAAATCAATGATTGATGTATTCTGTAACCAAAACCATCAAGATATCGAAGCGTCAATCGAACGTATGGTTAAACATATCAATGAATCACAAATTTTAATGTTATCAGGAGGATTCAGCGCCGGAGATGAGCCAGATGGATCAGGAAAATTCATTACATCAGTATTAATGAATGAACAAATCCGTGAAAGTATTGAAGGATTATTAGAGCGTGATGGATTAATTTTAGGGATTTGTAACGGATTCCAAGCCTTAATCAAATCAGGGTTATTACCATATGGAAAATTTGGAATGGTGACAGAAGATTCACCAACATTAACGAAAAATGATATTAACCGTCATATGTCTAAAATTATTCGTACACGAATTGCTTCAAATAAATCACCTTGGTTATCAGGAGCAAATGTTGGAGATATCCACAACGTAGCCATCTCACATGGAGAAGGGAAATTCGTTGCTAACGATGCTATGATCAAACAATTAATCGAAAATGGTCAAATTGCGACACAATATGTTGACCTAGACGGAAAACCAACAATGAATGGAATCTATAATCCAAACGGATCAATTGCAGCCGTAGAAGGTATCACAAGTCCAGATGGACGCATTCTTGGTAAAATGGGACACTCTGAACGTATGGGTGAACAAATCTTTAAAAACGTACCAGGTGACTACGATCAATTAATCTTCCAAAGTGGAGTTAAATACTTTAAATAATATAAAAGGTTAGATCAAGCGGTTAGCTTCGCGTAAAAGTTATGAAAACTGGCAGTGACACATAGAGAGTCGTTAGATAGTTTGTAACTTTATAGCCAAGCTGCTATTTGAAACTAGATTGAGTAAAAAAACAAGTAATTAGGATGAGAGAAGAAAGGAACCTTGAGAATAAACAATCCTAACTCCTCACAGAGGTTCGGAGAGTTTATTCAACCCACAGGATAAGACAAACTAGCTCCTCGCAAAAGCTCGGAGCGTTTGTCTAAAATTACTTTCTATATTATATAGAGATAAAATGGAGGGCATAGCTATGAATCAAGAGCGAGTAATGTTATACGAAGGAAAAGCAAAACAAATTTTCAAAACAGATGATGTAGCAAAAGTAATCATCCACTATAAAGATGATGCAACAGCATTCAATGGGGTAAAAAAAACAAGTATTACTAACAAAGGAATTTTAAATAACGCGATTACAACTATCATTTTCGAAATGTTAGAAAAACGTGGAGTTAAAACTCACTTCATCGAAAAATTAAATGACCGTGATCAATTATGTCACAAAGTTGAAATCGTACCATTAGAAGTTATCGTCCGTAACATCATCGCAGGAAGCATGGCAAAACGCTTAGGAATCGAAGAGGGAACAATTCCAAGCAATGTGGTATACGAATTATGCTACAAAAATGATGCATATGGAGATCCGTTAATCAATGACGATCATGCCGTAGCATTAGGATTAGCGACATATGAAGAATTAGCAACAATCAAAGAAATGACATTAGAAATCAACCAAGCCTTAATTGAATTCTTCGATGCACAAGGAATCCGTTTAATCGACTTTAAAATTGAATTCGGACGTACAGAAGACGGGACAATCGTATTAGCAGATGAAATTTCACCAGATACATGCCGTTTATGGGACAAAGAAACAAACGAAAAATTAGACAAAGATCGTTTCCGTCGTGACCTTGGAAATGTAGAAGAAGCTTATATTGAAATTTTAAATCGCGTAAGTCGCTAAGGTGGGGAATATGTCAGAATTAGATTTATTTTTTGAAAATAAGATGAATGAAGAATGCGGTGTGTTCGGAGTATTTAACCATGAAAATGCAGCTGAATTAACTTATTACGGTCTTCATGCCCTTCAACATCGCGGTCAAGAAGGAGCAGGAATTGTCACAAGTGATGGAAAAATGCTTCATCAGCATAAAGGAGAAGGACTTGTTCGTAACGTCTTTACCCAACAAGATATCGATCGTTTAAAAGGAATCCATTCAATTGGTCACGTTCGTTATTCAACAGCTGGTGGAGGAGGAATCATGAATGTACAGCCCTTCTTATTCCGTTCTCAATCTGGTCCACTTGGATTATGTCATAATGGAAACTTAGTTAATGCCAATCAATTAAAAGTGTATTTAGAAAGTGAAGGAAGTATCTTTCAAACAACATCAGATTCAGAAATTTTAGCTCACTTATTAAAGCGTCAACGTGGAGACATGCTAACTGCTTTAAAAGAATCATTACTTTATATCGAAGGAGCTTTTGCCTTCTTATTATTAAAAGAAAACGAAATGTACATTGCTTTAGATAAATTTGGTTTACGTCCACTATCACTTGGACGCATTGGGGACAATGGAATCGTTGTTGCCTCTGAAACTTGTGCTTTTGATGTCATCGGGGCAGAGTATATTCGTGACGTCAAACCAGGAGAAGTTATTCGTATCGATTTAGAGGGAATAACATCAGAACGATATGCAACAACATGTGATCAAAGCATGTGTAGTATGGAGTACGTTTACTTTGCACGCCCTGACAGTGACGTCGAAGGAATTAACGTTCATCAAGCTCGTAAAAATTGTGGTCGTATTTTAGCACAAGAAGCACCGATTGAAGCCGATATCGTAGTAGGTGTTCCTGATTCAGGATTAAGCGCGGCTATTGGATATGCCGAAGAGGCAAACATCCCATTCGAAATCGGAATGGTAAAAAATAAATATATCGGTCGTACATTCATTCAACCTTCACAAGCACTTCGTGAACAAGGTGTGAAGATGAAATTATCAGCTGTTCGCTCAATTGTTAAAGACAAGCGCGTGGTCTTAATTGATGACTCAATCGTTCGTGGAACAACGTCTCGTAGAATGGTTGACATGTTGCGTGAGGCAGGAGCTAAGGAAGTCCATGTACGCATCGCTTCACCTGAAATTAAATTCCCATGTTTTTATGGAGTTGATTTCTCAACATATGATGAACTCATTGCGGCAACCCATACAACAGAGCAAATTTGTGAAGTGATTGGTGCCGATTCGCTTGCTTTCATCTCAGTTGATGGATTAACAAAAGGAGTGGGACGCAGTCCAAAACTCGGAAAAAACTGCGGACAATGCGTCGCTTGTTTTAACGGCGATTACCCAACCTATTTATATGAAGATGTAAAATGTGCAAACAAAGAAGTTAAATAAGAGGTGGAAGAGAAATGAGTAAAGCATATGAACAATCTGGGGTTAGCTTAGAAGCAGGCTACGAATCGGTTAACCGTATTAAAAAACACGTAGCAAAAACACATCGCAAAGGGGTATTCTCTGGAATTGGAGCTTTTGGAGCCATGTTTGACTTATCGTCCCTAAACTATAAACAACCCTTATTAGTTTCAGGAACAGATGGTGTTGGAACAAAATTAATGGTTGCTATTAAAGCTGATGTTCATGACACGATTGGAATTGACTGCGTAGCTATGTGTGTTAACGACATCGTTGTACAAGGGGCAGAACCATTATACTTCCTTGATTATGTAGCAGTTGGAAAAAATGAGCCTGCAAAAATTGAAGCTATTGTTAAAGGAGTGGCAGACGGATGTGAACAAGCAGGTGCTGCCTTAATAGGTGGAGAAACTGCTGAAATGCCAGATATGTATGACTTAGACCACTATGATTTAGCAGGATTTGCTGTTGGAGTTGTTGAAAAAGATCAATTAATCACAGGTGAAAAAGTAAAAGCAGGTGATGTCATCATCGGATTATTATCGAGCGGAATTCACTCAAATGGATACTCACTAGTCCGTAAAATCTTATTCAAAGATAACAACATCGATTTAAACACATACGAAGAATCATTAGGAATGACAGTTGGAGAAGCTGTATTAGCTCCAACAAAAATTTATGTTAAACCAATCTTATCTTTATTAAAAGAGGTAGACGTTCATGGAATGGCACACATTACAGGTGGAGGATTTGATGAAAATATTCCTCGTACTTTACCGGCTGGTCATGGGGTGAAAATCAATAAAGACTCATATCCAATGCCACCAATCTTTAACTATTTAAAAGAATTAGGAAAGTTAGATGAGCGTGAAATGTATAACATCTTCAACATGGGAATTGGAATGGCAATCATCGTAGCAGCAGAAGACGTGGAAAAAGCAATGAATAGTTTAACAGAAGCTGGAGAAAAACCACACGTCATCGGTGTAGTAACAGACAGTGAAGGAGTTCAATTAGTATGAAAAAAATAGTTGTTTTTGCATCAGGAAGTGGAAGCAACTTTCAAACTATCGTTGATAAGTTACATCAAAAAACATGTGAAGTGGCATTACTAGTTTGCGACAAAGCAGGAGCTTACTGTTTAGAACGTGCGGAAAAACTACACATTCCGACATTCGTTTTTAATCCAAAAGAGTATGAAACAAAAGCAGATTTCGAAAAAGAAATCTGCCAACGATTAAATTTGATTCAACCAGATTTAATTGTCTTAGCTGGTTATATGCGTATTATCGGGGAAACCTTACTCAATGCCTATGAAGGTAAAATTATTAACATCCATCCAGCGTTATTACCTGCTTTTCCAGGTCGTGATGGAATTGGAGATGCTTTAAATTATGGTGTAAAAGTCATGGGAGTGACTGTACACTATGTTGACGCAGGGATTGATACAGGAAATATTATCGATCAAGCATGCTTTAAACGAACAGGAAATGAAACAAGAGAAGAAGTTGAAACGCGTATTCACGCATTAGAACATGAGTTGTATCCGCAAGTTATTACGCAACTTTTACAAGCTTAGGAGGAGTACGAGAGATGAAACGTGCATTAGTTAGTGTATCAGACAAGACAAACTTAGTATCATTCGTTCAAAACTTAGTCGAATTAGGATATGAAATTATCTCAACTGGAGGAACAAAGAAAACATTAGAAGAAGCAGGCATGAACGTCATTGCTATTGATGAAGTGACAGGATTTCCAGAAATCTTAGAAGGACGCGTTAAAACGTTACACCCAATGGTACATGGTGGATTATTAGCTAAACGTGACGATGCTCATCATCAAGAACAAGTCACACAAAACAACATCGAATACATCGACTTAGTTTGTGTTAATTTATATCCATTTGCTAAAACCATTCAAAACCCTGAAGCCACTCACGAAGATAAAATCGAAAATATCGATATCGGTGGACCATCAATGTTACGTTCAGCAGCGAAAAACTTTAATGATGTCACAGTAGTTGTCGATGCAAATGATTACGATTTAATCATTTCTGAAATTCGTGAGCAAGGCAATACAACTCTAAAAACACGTCAAATGTTAGCTGGAAAAGTTTTTAATCATACAGCAGCATACGATGCGATGATCGCTAACTATTTTAATGAAATTAACGAAGTAGAAGTTCCAGAAAAACTAACAGTCACTTATGACTTAAAGCAAACGTTACGTTACGGAGAAAACCCACACCAAAAAGCAGCATTTTATCAAACATTACAACAACCATCATATAGTGTTGTATCGAGTGAGCAATTACATGGGAAAGAATTATCTTACAATAACATCTCAGATGCAAACGCAGCTTTAGAAATTTTACAAGAGTTTGAAGGAGCTGCAGCCGTTGCGGTTAAACATATGAATCCATGTGGAGTAGGACTTGGAACAACAATTGAAGAAGCTTATGCAAAAGCTTATGAAGCCGATCCAACATCAATCTTCGGTGGAATTGTTGCCTTAAACCGTGAAGTATCGAAGCCATTAGCTGAAGAATTACATAAAATCTTTTTAGAAATCGTCATTGCACCAAGCTTCACAGAAGAAGCGTTAGAAGTTTTAAAACAAAAGAAGAACATTCGCTTATTAACAACAGATATGAGTCAACGTCTACAACCAGGACAAAAATTAGTTTCAGTTAAAGGTGGATTATTAGTTCAAGAGTTAGACACAGTTCAAGTGAAAAAAGAAGATTTAGAATGTGTCACTGAAGTTAAACCAACGGAAGAAGACTTAGAACAATTATTATTCGGATTCCAAGTTTGTAAACATGTTAAATCAAATGCCATTACATTAGTTAAAAATGATATGACAATCGGAGTTGGAGCTGGACAAATGAATCGTGTTGGATCAGCTAAAATTGCATTAGAACAAGCTGGAGCATTAGCACAAGGGGCTTACCTAGCGTCAGATGCCTTCTTCCCAATGTCAGATACAGTCGAATTAGCTGCAAAATATGGAATCAAAGCGATTATTCAACCTGGTGGATCAATTAAAGACCAAGACTCAATTGATGCATGTAATAAACATGGAATCGCAATGGTCTTCACAAAAGTTCGTCATTTTAAACATTAATTGAAGCGGGAATAGAGGAGAAAGAAATGAAAGTTTTAGTTATTGGACGCGGTGGACGCGAACATGCAGTCGTTAAAAAATTAGCTCGTGATTCAAAAGTAACAGAAATTTTTTGTGCGCCAGGAAATGACGGAATGATTGAAGCAACATTAGTTCCTATTGAAGAGACTGATGTAAATGCATTAGCTAACTTTGCAAAGAAAAATCAAATTGATTTAACCATCGTAGGACCAGAAATGGCATTAATGGCTGGGGTTGTTAATAAATTCAAGGAATTAGATTTACCCGTATTTGGTCCAACAAAAGAAGCCGCTTTAATCGAAGGTAGTAAATCATTCGCTAAATATATGATGTCGAAATATAACATTCCTACGGCTGCTTATGGCGAGTTTACTCAAGTAGAAGAAGCATTAGCATACTTAGAAACTCAATCGATGCCAATCGTAATCAAAGCAGATGGTTTAGCAGCCGGAAAAGGTGTTGTTATTTGTCAAACATTAGAAGAAGCTAACCAAACAGTAAAAGAAATGCTTTTAGACCGTAAGTTTGAAGATGCTTCTTCAAAAGTAGTCATTGAAGAATTTTTAGATGGTGAAGAATTCTCATTAATGGCCTTTGTATCAAATGATATTTATAAAGCCATGCCAATTGCACGTGATTATAAACGAGCATATGATAATGATAAAGGTCTCAATACAGGTGGAATGGGAAATCATAGTCCACACCCATTAATCTTAGATACTGATTATGAAGAAGCTATTCAAACTGTTATTGAGCCGATGACCAAAGCAATGATTGAAGAAGGAATCCCATTTACAGGAATCTTATATGCTGGACTCATGAAAACAGCAAATGGAATTAAAGTGATTGAATTCAATGCACGTTTTGGAGATCCTGAAACAGAGGTATTACTACCTCGTCTTGAAACAGAATTAACAGATATTATATTCTCTTTACTTGATGGAAAAGATATCGAATGTGTTTGGTCGGATCAAGCCACAGTAGGAGTTGTATTAGCAGCAAAAGGATATCCAAGTTCATATGTCAAAGGAACTGTGATTGAAGGACTTGAAAACTTAGTAGATGTCGATGTCTGTCATATGGGAACAAAACTAGTAGATGGAAAGATTACATTAAATGGTGGACGTGTTCTGTTTGTGGTTGGAAGTGGAAACACATTAGAAGAGGCACGCCAAAAAGTTTATAAAGAAATTCAAAAAATTAATTGTGATGATCTATTCTATCGAACTGACATCGCAAAAAAAGTAACAAGTTGCTAAACATAGCATAAAGGGAGATGAGTAGCAATCTCCCTTTATATATTAAAAAAAACATTAGCAGATAATGACAAATTAAGGAAAAAGACGTATTTTATATATATACTGTTATTTATAAAGAAGTGGGTGACACAAATGAGTAAGATTTTATTTACACCTGGTCCTACGAATGTGCCTGAAGAAATTAGACAAGTATTAGGACAAGACTTAATTCATCATCGAATGGCAGATTATCATCAACTATTAAAAGAAATTAATGAAGATTTAAAAGTTGTCTTTGATACTAACAATGATGTTTTGATCCTAACATCATCTGGGACAGGATCGATGGAATCAACAATCGTCAACTTGTTCTCGACAAATGATGAAGTCTTAGTCATTAATACAGGATGGTTTGGGGAAAGATTTATTGAAATCTGTCAAGTTTATGGATTACAAGTTCATGAATTACGTTATGAGTGGGGAAAAACTTATAATGTAGTAGATGTTGAGGAGATTTTAGAAAAACATCCAGCAATCAAAGGAATCTTTGTTACCTATCATGAAACTGCAACAGGTGTTGTGAATAATCTTGAACAATTAGGAAATTTAACAAAAAATACAGATCGTCTTTTAATTGCGGACTGTATTAGTGGAATGATCGTTCAACAGTTTCATTTAGATGAATGGGGAGTTGACTGTGCAGTCGCTAGTAGCCAAAAAGGATTTTTACTTCCTCCCGGACTTAGCTTTGTTGCTTTAAGTAATAAGGCAAAAGAAGCAGTAGAACATTCAAACATTCCAAAATATTATTGGGACTATCGTAAGTATTTGAATTATTTTTACAACAAAGCTGAGCAACCATTTACACCAGCTATTTCAATCGTTGTAGCATTACAAGCCGCATTGCGTCAACTATTAGCAAAAGGATTACCTCAAATTATCGAGGACAAACAATCCATTCGTAAATATGCTGAAGATAAATTTAAAGAGTTAGGATTTACTTTATTTATTGAAGATGAATCCATTCGAGGAAATGTATTAGTGCCTGTTATCGTTCCAAAAGATATAGATGGAAGCAAGTTAACAGCACTAATTGATGAACGATATGACTTCACCGTTGCGGGAGGAATGGGAATTTACGCTGGAAGAATGCTACGCGTTGGAATTATCGGAGAAATCACAGAAAGGGAGATTGACTTACTAATTGAATACATTAAGGAAGTTCTTCCTGAATGTAAAAAGTAAGAAGAAAGGGGACAACGTAATGAAGCCACAATTTGAATTAGAACGTAATACCGCAGTTATCAACTTTTCTGCACACTATTGTAATACAGAAGATGAGTTATTAAATAGCCAAGGGTTCGAACGAGTTTTAACAAGATTCTTAAAAAAATTAAAAAAGAAAGAATCACCAGTATATGAGCAATTATCTTACGTATGCGGGGAAGGACAAATTGCAAGCGAATTAACTTCGTTATTTAAGTTATTATTAGTTTTAGAAATTGACGAAATCATGCAGATGAACCGTTCGTTCATCGTTTTATTACAACATAAAGACACATTAATTGAATTTATTGAAGCACTTTATGATTATTGGCGTCAATTAGAACGTTACAGTATTATCTATAACAGTGCAGAAGGAACAGGTATTCAGAAAATCAAATTTATTGAAGCAAATAATTCATTTACAAACTTAGTATTAAAAGTTTACCGTACGATTGAAGAGCGTTTATTCGGACACCACCAAAACGTTTATCGCCAGTTAATTGTAGGTGCCAATGCAGGCTTAGTTTTAAATGAAATTCAATGGGATATCCCAATGCAATATATGGGATTACGTTATCCTGCTTTTATTGAATCAATCGTATTAACACCCCCATTTATCACTTATCCAAAACGTACAAAACGTGATGGAATCTTCGAAGAAGTCTTTGAAAATCCATTAGATGGATTATACTTAGATCCAAATAACTGGTTCGTTTACCCTGCTAAAGTAGGAACAGCATTAGCTTATGTCTACTTCCACCGTGATTTCATGGCGCAAGGTGTCACCATGTGTAATTTATTCGAACTAGCAGACTTAGAAGAATGTCAAAATCGTAAGCCAGACTTAATTTATGTATATGGTAATAAAGATAAAGAAGATCGTGCAGTCTTCTATCAAGATAAAGCAAATGACATTATGATTGGATATGCTTCATATAGCGAAGACCACGACTATTTCGGATATATGAAAAAAATGATCTTAACCTTATATAATGTTAAAATGATTAATGAAAAGAAACTTCCACTACACGGTGCTATGATTGAATTAACATTAAAAAGTGGAAAACAAAGTAATATCGTTGTAATCGGAGATAGTGGAGCAGGTAAATCTGAAACATTAGAAGCCGTACGTATGATTGCTGAAGATGAAATCAAAGAAATGAAAACAATTTTTGACGATATGGGAACTTTATCATTAGAAAAAGGAGAAATACGTGCATATGGTACTGAGATTGGAGCCTTTGTTCGTCTAGATGATTTAGATACAGGATATGCATATCGTACAATTGACCGTAGTATCTTCATGAATCCAGATAAAACAAATGCTCGTATCGTTATCCCGGTAGCAACATATAAAGATATTACAACGGGTCGCCCTATTGATATGTTCTTATATGCTAACAACTATGAAGAAGGAGGAGAAGAATTCGAATTTTTCAATAATGTTGATGAAGCTAAAGCTGTATTCGTTCGGGGAGCGCGTAAAGCTAAAGGAACAACAACAGAAACAGGACTAGTAGAATCATACTTTGCTAACCCATTTGGCCCGGTTCAGTTAAAAGATCAAACAGACCCATTAATTGATAAATACTTTGAGAAGCTATTTGATAAGAATATCAAAGTTGGTCAATTACGTACACGTTTAGCAATTGAAGGTCAAGAACATTCAGGACCACGTAAAGCTGCTGAACAATTATTAGCTTTTATTAAAGAACAATAAAAGAGAGGAGAGGGAATCAATGATTCCCTCTTTTTAATACAAATATATAATAATAAGTATAGATTATTTAAATTTATAAAAAAATTCATTAAAATAGAATTGACGATTTATATAAATGATGATATTATAAGTGAGTCGTCAATGAGAGACGTACCAAATAACGAAAATTTAAAAAAAGTTTAAAAAGTG
>NZ_JAMQUS010000018.1:0-11957 GCF_025594995.1 Turicibacter sp. GALT-G1 | reverse complement strand
TTGAGACAGCCCCTTTTTTTTGTTATGTACAGAAAATAATTAGGAGGAGACATCATCGTTGAAAAAATTCTATAATGGGTATTACAGAGAAAGAGCGCTAAGCAATCTTTCTCTCATAAATAAATTTTCTAATGATTTGTCTCCTATTTTTTATTAACCAATAGATTAATAAAGATTATGAAAAGATATGCTAATCTTTAATCTCATATCCCATGATTATTCATTAAACATCTTTAATTTAAATTTTAAAAGATTAAAGAGAATCTTATGTGCTCTTTAATCGTAATCAATTTGATTTATTATTGGCAAGATACACTTATTCTATAAGGAAATAGAGAGAGGATTTCAAAGTTAATCTAATTAAAAAAGACAAGTTTGACTTGTCTTTTTAGGTGAGGTTTCTTTTGTTACCTTATTGATCGAAGGTATTTTTTAGGGCTTTTTCCGTGAAAAAGATAGGTGTCGTTAGGAAGGTGATTTGAATAAAGGAAATAATACCTCCTAACATACCAATTGTATTTTCATTTTCTCCCATGATAAAAAACATCGGTAAGATTGAGATGATGAGAAGTATCCAACCTGCTTTTACCCATAGCTTCCCTATGCTACGTGACTCAATCTATGATTGAGATCGTAGCTTTTCTCCACACATAGGCCCCCCCGCTACGCAGATAAATGTTTCTTTAATAGGTAGGGGAATTTTAAATTTTGAGTATGATGAATGAATGAGGTGATGATATAGTTTTTATGTTTTATCCTTCTTAATAGAGTTCACGTTTTAAATGATTGATGTTTTCGTACATGATGGTAAAGTAGTCGTCACCGTTTTGGATTTGTTCTTCGGTGAGGGTGGCGAGGGTATAGAGGGGGATGCTTTCTAGGTTAAGACTGTTTTGGATTTGTTCGATGACGCTTGAGTGGATGTTAGGTTCTTGGAAAAGGTAGTATAGGTTTAATGTTAGAGAGGCATTGATGAGCTGCTGAAGGTCTTGTTGTGGGAGTTCGTTTTCATAATAGTCTAGGATGGGGATTTGGATGAGTCCATAACTTTGCCATGTGGAGAAGGCGTCATGTGTCGTGATGAAATATTTGTTTGGAGCATCACTTAAGCTTTCGAAGGCTTGATTGAGTGTGAGGAGTTTTTCCTTTAATTGATTGTAGTTTGCTTGGAAGATGGCTTCGTATTCTGGTCGAAATGCGGTGAGTTCATTTTTGATGATTTCACACATGATGATAGCATACGATGGATGTAACCAGAGATGGTTATATGCTTTAGACAAGGTTTGTTCTGAGCGACCATCTTTATGTTTTGGGAAGGTTGGGGATTGTCCAGATGATTCTTCGACGGTGAGTGTTCCACTAATGAGGGTTTGTCCTTGTCCAATTTCGGGGGCTGTTTGTTTTTTTACTTCGGCTAACATATTAATTGAAGGAATATGTTGCTCGTCAATAATAGAGGTAAGGTCGAGGGTATAAGGTTCGAGGGTTGGATCGATGTAAAGGACTAAGTCTGATTTTTGAGCATTGTTTAAGGCGTTTACCGTGAGTTTATAGTTGTGGATATCGGCTTCGTCTTGTACTAGTTGGGTCGTGTTGACGTATTGACCTCCAATTTGCTGGGTAAAATAGGTTAATGGGTAAATGGTTGTGGCTACTTTGAGGATAGACGTCGTTTTGTTTTCGTTAGTTGTGTGAGTACATCCTAAGGTGATGATGCAAAGTAGGAAAATAAGATATTTTTTCATCATGTTGTTAAAACTCCTTATCGTAGGATGGTTATATTTTTTCCAATGCAATGCTTTTTAATCCATAATGAGGTGGAGATAAATTTCTTTAAAATAGGGGGTATTTGTGAGATAATGTTGTTTGATATTTGATTTTTTGATAAAGGAGTTTAGACGATGAGTGGATTATTTATTACACTAGAAGGCGGAGAAGGTGCCGGAAAGACGACGATTGCGAATGCGGTAATTGATAAGTTATCAACACTTGGGATCGAGACGTTATATACGCGTGAACCGGGTGGGATTAAGATTGCTGAGAAAATTCGTGAGGTCATTTTAGATCGTGATCATACGGAGATGGATTGTCGTACGGAAGCTTTACTTTACGCTGCTGCCCGTCGTCAACATTTAGTTGAGAAGGTGAAACCGGCTATGGATGAAGGTCGTATTGTGTTATGCGATCGCTTTGTGGATAGTTCGATTGTGTATCAAGGTTATGCTCGTGGCATTGGAATGGATGAAGTTCGTGAGATTAATCAGTTCGCGATTGAAGGGTTTATGCCGGATTTAACAATCTTTTTTGATATTAAGCCTGAAATTGGGTTAGCTCGTATTGCAGCGAATGACTCTCGCGAGGTAAATCGTTTAGATTTAGAGGGATTAGCCTTCCATGAGTTAGTTTATGAAGGATATAAAAAGCAAGCAAAAATGAATCCAGAGCGTATTGTTTCTGTAGATGCGACAAAGTCTGTTGAGGCATTGACAGATGAGGTTTGTGCATTAATTTTAAGTAAGTTAAATAAATAAAGAAGATGGATTTGAAAGGAGGTGACGCGTGTGCGTGGATGGGAAAAAGTTTCAGATCGCCAGTCTGAGGTGGTTCGATTTTTAGTGAATAGTTATCATAAGAATCGCTTGGTTCATGCGTATATTTTAGAGGGCGCTAAGGGTGTCGGAAAGTTGTTTGTTGCGAAGAATTTTGCTAAAATGTTATTGTGTGAATCAGAGGATAAGATTTGTGGAACGTGTCGAAGTTGTCAGATGATTGAGAATGAGGGACACGTGAATGTTTATGTGATTCGCCCAGAAGGAAATAGTATTAAAAAGGAGCAGATTCAGACGTTGCAATCGGAGTTTTCAAAGATGGCGGCGGAGAATTCGGCGAAGGTTTATATTATTGAAGATGCTGATAAGATGTCGGTGAGTGCAGCGAATAGTTTGTTAAAGTTTTTAGAGGAGCCAATGAAGAATACCTATGCGCTTTTATTAACGGAGAATAAACAGATGTTGTTACCGACGATTCGTTCACGCGCGGTTGTCCTTTCTTTTAAATCGTTACCCCATGAGGAGTTAATTAAGCAGTACTGTGAAGCGGGAGTGAATCAGTATGCGGCGATTGTGGCGTCGTTAACGCAAAATTTAGATGAAGGGATTAAGTTAGCGGAATCGGACCGTTTGGCATCGTTAATTGATTTTGTTTTGAAAACTGAGGATTGTTTTGTAAAGACGAAGTTAGATCCGTCTATTTTGTTCATGCAACATCAGGATCTTTTTAAGGAAAAGGATTCTCAGTTATTATATTTAAAGCTTTTTATGATTTATTATGAGGATGTACTAAGGATGAAGTTAGGTAAGACTGAGCAGCTTGCTTTTAGGTTGTATCCTTCTTCACTTTCCACAAGTGAGCAAGCAAATACGACGACGTCGTGTTTGAATAAGTTGCGTGCGCTTTTGGAGGCGGAGAAGCGTTTGATGGCGAATGCGAATGTGATGCTTTGTTTTGATCAGTTATTCTTAGAGATGAGAGGAGGATTTTAGTCATGCAATATGAAGTAGTAGGGGTTCAGTTTAAGCAGGTTGGGAAGAAGTATTTCTTTGATCCAAATGGGTTTGAGCTTAAAAAAGGCGATTATGTTTTAGTTGAAACGGTTCGCGGGATGGAGTTTGGTACGGTTGTAATTGCTCCGAAGTTGGTTGGTGAGGAAGATGTGTTTTTACCGCTAAAACCTGTGATGCGAATTGCGACGGAAGAGGATATTGAGAAGCATCGTCAAAATAAGGCGGATGAAGCTTATGCAATTGAGGCTTGTGAGCAGTTAATCGTTAAAAATAAGTTAGATATGCAGCTTTTAGGTTGTGAATATACGTTTGATCGTACGAAGTTAATTTTCTATTTTACGGCTGAAGGTCGCGTCGATTTTAGACAGTTAGTTAAGGATTTAGCGTATACGTTCCGTTTACGTATCGAACTTCGTCAAATTGGGGTTCGTGATGCAGCAAAGATGATTGGTGGATTAGGTCCATGTGGACGTGTGTTATGTTGTACATCGTTTTTAGGCGAGTTTGCAACGGTAACGATTAAGATGGCGAAAAATCAACAGTTATCATTAAATCCATCAAAGATTTCGGGGGTTTGTGGAAAACTTTTATGTTGTTTAAAATACGAGAATGAGACGTATGTGGAATTAATGAAACGATTACCTGACGTTGGAAACCGCGTGTTAACAGAGTTAGGGGAAGGACGTGTTCGTTCAATTAATATGATTTCTGAAACATTAATGGTCGAGTACAAAGATACAATCCGTAAACATGACGCCTCAGAAATCCTTAAAATCTTAGACCGTAAAGTCAAAAAAGAAGAAATCCAAATCGACCCAGAACTAAAACAATTGATTGACTAAAAAGCTGAGGCACACGTTTAACTCCGAACAAAAGTGTGAAGCCACCGATATGCTTGAAAAGCACAGAGTGTGGATTGCACTTTATGGAGGAGTTGTGTGTCGAAGCTGGATTGGGGCGCGCATCCTGGTTTGGATTTTATCTTCACAAGGATGATATACTTGTAATAGGTTTGATGATGTATAGGGCTTTTGCTCGACGAAACTGGATTGACTAAAAGGATGAGAGTCGCGTCTAGCTTGGCGTAAAAGTCGTGTCTTTTGCGTAATATCAAAGATTTTGAGAGATTAGCGGAAGGAGATTTTATAGACAAGCTGCGACTCAAATCTGGATTAGGTAGTGCTATCTGTTTTGTAATCTATATTTGCAAGGAATAATTTTTTATTGTAGCATTTGAGTTTTGCCAGGGACAGCTCATTATTGTGAATACTAGTTATTTGTGGTTCATTAGGACTGATGTCACTTAGATTGTGGATAAAGTGTTTATTAAATGATATTGTTTCAAGTTTTTTAATATTTAAAAGTCCTTCACCTATATGAAGGACTTTGTCTTAGAAGTAGAATTTTAACGTAGTTTATATTTTTTTCATTGGATGGTGCTTGATGTGTTAGATAAGGAAAAGTTTTTGAAAGAGAATGAGGTTTTGAATGATTTATTAGGTTATGATGGTTTAAAGATTATTCAAAATCCTGAGATGTTTAATTTCTCGTTAGATTCGACGTTGCTTGGTGATTATGCGACGTTAAATAAGAATGCGAAGTCGATTGTGGATTTATGTACAGGGAATGCACCGGTTCCTTTATTTTTATCACTTCGTAGTAAAAATGCTCATATTACAGGGGTTGAAATTCAAGAGATGTCTTATGATTTAGCAACACGTAATGTGGCAGTCAATGGTCTGGAAGATCGTATTAAGATTGTTCAGGGTGACTTAAAAGGGATTCATGAGAAGCTTGGAAAGTATGCACATGATGTGGTGACATGTAATCCGCCGTATTTCAAAGTGAATCCAGATAGTAATTTAAATAAAAATGATTATTTAACGATTGCACGTCATGAAGTATTAGCAACACTTGATGATGTCGTGAAGGAAGCGTCATTATTATTAAAGCAAGGTGGACGCTTTGCAATGGTTCACCGTCCAGACCGTTTAATTGATATTATTGAAACCTTTAGAAAATATAAGATTGAACCTAAGCGTATGCGTTTAGTTTATCCGCGTATTAATCGTGAAGCCAATGTGCTTTTAATTGAAGGAATTAAAGGTGGTAATCCAGGAAACCTTCGTATTGAAAATCCACTATTTGTTTATGAAAATGAAAAAAGTTTAAATTATAGTCAGGAAATTTTAGATTTATTCATGCTTGGTAAGAAAGAATAGTCGTCTCGATTAGAGGCGACTTTTTTTACGATTAAATGAATCTTGTTATAAAGAGTTTGCTTCATGGATAGAATAGTTTTAGGTGATAAGATGAAAAGATCGATTGTATTAATAGTACTGGCTATTTTGACGGTGATTGTTTATTTTTCAAGTTTTTATTATTCGTCAGTAATTGATAGTGTAGCAGTTGCGACAGGGAGTTTAATTTATATTGGACTTTCGGTGGCATCCATTTTAGTGTGGCTCCTTATTTTTATTTACTCGGATTCGAAGAATAAATTACCGTGGTTATTTGTCATTGCATTATTTCCGGTGATTGGATTGATTTTGTATATTATGCTTGGAAATGGATTCCGAGAAACGTTCCGTTATCGTCGCCGAATGAAACAGCTTGGATCAGACTATGTGGTACCGGCGAGACATCATGATCATTCGGATGTTGAAACGGAATTGAGCTACGAGGCGTTAAGATTAGTGAAACTAAATAAAATGACGAGTCAAAATGATGTCACCTTTAAGACACAGACGCGTATTTTAACCAATGGTGAGCAAAAGTTTCCGGTTTTATTAGAGGCGATTAAAAATGCAAAAGAGTTTATTTTTTTAGAATATTATATTTTCCACAGTGATGAGATGGGGATGCGTGTCATTGAGGCACTCATTGAGCGTGCGAAGGCAGGCGTTGAGATTCGTGTCTTAATTGATTCGATGGGATCTTCAAAACGAATGTCAAAGGATGCGATTCAGATGATGAAGAGTGCTGGAATTATGTTTGCGGAATTTGATAAGGTATGGATTCCATTTTTATCGAATAAAATGAATCATCGAAATCATCGTAAAATTTTAGTGGTGGATGGAAAGTTGGCGATAACAGGTGGTATTAATATTGGGGATGAATATATTCATCGTTCCGTAAAATTTGGCTTTTGGCGAGATACATCTATTCTCATTGAGGGCGAGGCCGTACATGATTTAGCCGTGATTTTCTCAGGCGACTGGTTTTTTGCAACGGGAGAGAGACTGGAGGATGATCATTACTATATGTCTTATCCGAGTGAAGAAGATGGTGGGGTGCAAGTCGTTGATGCTGGACCACAATCAAGTATTGCTCCGATTAAGCAATCGATTTTTCGAATGATTATGGATGCGAATCATAGTATTTACATTATAACTCCATATTTAATCCCTGATTTTGATGTTATAATGGCTTTAAAAAATGCGGCGTTATCTGGAATTGATGTTCGAATTATTGTTCCAGGTCGACCAGATAAGAAGTTTGTTTATTACGCGACGCAGTCTTATTTTGAACAGTTGCTAGCTGTTGGAGTTCGGATTTTTACATATGATGGGGTGTTCTGTCATGCCAAAGTTATTGTAGTCGATGAGAAGATTGCAACGGTTGGAACGACGAATATGGATATTCGAAGTTTTTATTTAAACTTTGAAGTAAATGTGATGCTGTATCAAACCCAATCGATTGAAGCTTTACTAAATGATTTTAATATTGATTTTTCACGTTCGACTGAGATTATTTATACTGAGTGGCAAAAACGCCCGATTAGGATCCGAACCGCTCAGTCATTAGCCCAATTATTTTCAGCAATCATGTAGAAAGGATGGTGAGATAATGATTGCAAATACGCATCGGATGGTAGGTGAGTTTTTATATCAACAGTTATCACCATCAAATCAAGCCTTTATCCACAAACGACGTTTTGTGTATGGAAATATCAAGCCGGATATTCATCAGAAGTATTTACGGATGAGCCATTATCATCGAGATAATGAAGAAATCATTTTTGATATGCTTCATCGTTTGTTAAATAGTAAAGCGAGTATTCCAGAGTTTTCTGAAAACTTAGGGATTTTAATTCACTTTTTCTGTGATTATGCGTGTATTTATCATGCGAATGATTATTTATATGACAATCATTCGATTGCCAAGCATTTGAAGTACGAAGTGATGTTACATCGTTATGCTGCGAAGAAATTTGCGACACTTGAAACGGTGAAAATTATTCCGTTTCGAAGTGTGAATGAAATTCGAGAGTATGTCTATAAGTTAACGCATCGTCTTAATCAGGTGCCTATAACTAGAAGTGTGGCACAAGATTTTGAGGACATGGTGGTACTTTCGGTATCAGTGATGCAATATGTCATCAATCGGTATGAATTTCATAAATTACTGATAAGTCATAACAAAAAAGAAGCCTAAAATCTGTTATAATAGAGGGTATCATTGATAGATGGAGTGACCAAAATGCAGATTCAAAAAAGTTTTAAGCAAGAATTAGCGTGTTTATATTTAGTGGCAACGCCGATTGGAAATTTAGGTGATATGACGCCACGTTGTATAGAAGTTTTAAAGTCAGTCGATTTAATTGCGGCAGAAGATACACGACATACGAAAAAGTTATGTCACGTGTTTGAAATCGAGACACCGTTAACGAGTTATCATGAGCATAACAAGGATTCAAAAGGTGATTACATTATCGAGTTATTAAGCGAAGGGAAAAATATCGCATTAGTAAGTGATGCGGGATTACCTTGTATTTCTGATCCAGGTTATGAAGTGGTCGCTGCGGCTATTGAAGCGGGATATGCTGTGATTCCAGTACCAGGTGCCAATGCAGCGCTATCCGCGTTAATTGCTTCAGGTTTAGTGCCACAACCATTTTTATTCTACGGATTCTTAAACCGTGTGAAATCGAAGAAGAAAAAAGAGTTAGAAGATTTAAAATATCAACCGTTCACAACGATTTATTATGAGTCTCCACACCGTATTAAAGAGACGTTACAAGCGATGCTTGAGGTGTTAGGAAATCGTCGTATTGTTATTGCGCGCGAGTTAACGAAGCAGTATGAAGAGTTTGTACGCGGAAGTATTGAAGAAGTGTTAGAGATTGTAGATGAGTTACGCGGTGAGATGGTTGTCATTGTTGAAGGCTCAACTGAGAAAAAAGAGGAGACTCTTTGGTGGCAAGAGCTTGATGTGGTGGATCATGTTGAGCATTATGTCGGGGAAGGATATAGCACGAATGAAAGTATTAAACGTGTCGCTAAA
The DNA here is from genome assembly GCF_025594995.1 of Turicibacter sp. GALT-G1. Lineage (NCBI taxonomy): Bacteria > Bacillati > Bacillota > Erysipelotrichia > Erysipelotrichales > Turicibacteraceae > Turicibacter > Turicibacter sp. GALT-G1. Next base: position 3,108 of record NZ_JAMQUS010000018.1, on the reverse strand, counting down.
GAACGTAAGATGGCGAAAAACGAAGTTTATCGTGCATATCATATAAACTAACAAACGGGTAGAGGTGAAGAGTATGCAAGAGTATTATCGTGATACATGGGCAGAGATTGACTTAGATGCGATTACTCATAATGTAAAGCAAATTAAAGACTTACACCCAACGAAGGAAATCTTCGCTGTTGTGAAAGCCAATGGATATGGGCATGGGGATGCCGAAGTTTCAAAAGTTGCGATTGAAGCGGGTGTGAGTTGTTTAGCAGTGAGTGGACTTGATGAAGCTTTACGTCTTCGTCAATCAGGAATTGAAGTTCCAATTTTAGTACTAGGAATGACACGATTAAAAGATGTTGCATTGGCTGCAGAAAATAATATTTCACTAACTGCTCACGATGAAGTGTGGATTAATCATCTTGTTTCATTACCTCTAGAAAAGAAAATTAAAGTACACTTAAAGATTGATAGTGGGATGCACCGTTTAGGGTTGATGGATGCGAATCAGATTCAAACTAATTTTAATTTATTAAAGACTGCTCCGATGGTGGAAGTTGAAGGTATTTTTACTCATATGGCAACAGCTGATTGTGATAAGGAGTATTTAGATTATCAAATACAAAATTTTAAAAATTTAATTTCAAACTTAGACTTGAGTGGCGTGAAGTATGTTCATTTAGAAAATACAGCGACATTACTCCAAAAGGAATTTGATTTTGATCATGCGATTCGTTTAGGAATTGGATTATATGGTGTTAATCCAGATGCCAATTTTATTCCAATTGATTTTGATTTAAAACCTGCTCTTAAATTACTATCAAATTTAGTACAGGTTAAACAAATTAAAAAAGGCGATAAAGTTGGTTATGGATCTACTTACGAAGCAAAAAATGATGAGTGGATTGGTGTCGTTCCTATTGGTTATGCTGATGGTTGGATTCGTTTACATCAAGGTCGATGTGTCATTGTTGAAGGGCATGAATGTGAAATTGTAGGACGTGTTTGTATGGATCAGATGATGATTCGATTACCAAAACAATTTCCAATGGGAACAACAGTCACATTAATTGGAGATGGCATGCCTGTTGAACGTGTAGCAAAAGAAATTGGAACCATTAGTTATGAAATCCTATGTCTAATTAGTGATCGCGTTCCACGCGTCTACACACAAAACGGAAAAACAATTGCCGTCAAAAAAATGAGATTTTCTTAAATAGAGAAACTGATGATTGTTAATAGATAAAAAGCTTTGGATATACGAAAATATATCCAAAGCTTTTTATTATTTTTATAGCATTTTTATTTCACGTGCATAATTCGACAAATAACGACCAATTCAATAAAAAGCGAAGTGGATATAAATGTCAATAAAAAAGTGGTTCTTCCTGACTTTTGGTGATAAAACGCTTTACCTGATATAATAAAAAGACATCTTAGAGAGGTAACTATCATCATGAATCTTAATGTCTTTTTTCCTGAAAATCTTATGATTCAATCCATTGAAAATAATGAGCATAAAATCCTGATTTACTTAAAGTCTAAATCAAATTTTAGTCACTGTCCATTATGTGGTATGAAAAGTCAGCATGTGCACAGTACGTATATTAGAAAACCATTAGATGCTTCTATTCTTAGTAAGCCAGTCCAATTAAAGATACAAGCTAAAAAGTTTTTTTGCTTAAATTCAAACTGTAAACGTCAAATTTTCACTGAAAGATTTACTGGTTTTCTAAATACCTACCGGCGTTTAACTGTTCGTCTTGAAGAAGTCTTTCTTCAATTATCATTATCGATGAGTGCGGAAGCTTTATCACGCTTCCTTTTTAAACTTGGATATGAACGAAGTGGAGACTCGCTATTAGATTTATTAAGACGTATTGATTCCACTGAAAAAGAAATAAAAAATCAATCATTAACTCATATTGGGGTTGATGATTTTTCTTTTCGTAGAGGCGTTGAATTTGGAACTGTCATTTGTGATTTAAAAACGCATCGTCCGGTTGAGATTTTGGCTTCTCGCTCGACTCAAGCATTTAAAGAATGGTTAGAAAAACATCCTTCAGTTAAATTAGTGACACGTGATCGAGCGACAACGTATACCAAAGCGATTCATTCAACGAACCCTGACATTATTCAGATTGCAGATAAGTGGCACTTTCTTAAAAACTTATTAGATGTTGTTAAAGAAACCATCAGTTCTCGTTTTCCTAAAGGATGGTTTATCATACCTGAATGCCCAGTCCTCGAAACAACGGATAACGAGACAGATATAGCTACTACTAATGAAGAGTCAACCGTTAGTCATGAATCATTATCTGAAAAAGAACAATCGAAATGGACACTCATTTTAGAGGTTCAAAAAGTCTATCAACAACTAGGCTCTATTCGCCAAACAGCCAGGCATCTTAAGCTAAGTCGTACAAGTGTGACAAAGTATATACAATTATCTGAACCCCCAAAACAAATAAGAAAGCCACGTGTTAACCAATTTCTTCCCTATTTAAACCAAATCACACAATGGTGTCAGGAAGGGAAAACAGCTATTTGGATTCATAAACAATTGATACAACAAGGATTTAAAGGAGCACCTTCTTCAACCCGACGAAAAGTTCAAGAAATTAAAGCAACTCTCTCAATAAAAAAGAATAAAAAGGTAGAGGATAAAATCAATAAAAAACCTCCTAAATATTTGAAAGCGACCAAATTTCAATTAATCTCATTAATCTGGCGAAAGGCAACCTCTTTAACTCAACAAGAGTTAGATTTATTAAATCAACTCTTTCAAGGCCACTCTGATCTAAGTGAGTTATATACAGCAGTGCAATTATTTAGAGATTTGGTTACTATGGGACAAGTCGTTAAGTTATCTCAGTGGCTGGAACGTTATGTTAATCACGAAATTAAATTACTTCGTGAGTTTTGTCGTCGAATGAAACGCGATGAGCAATCGATAATTAATGCATTAGTTTATCCATACACTAATGCCATTTGTGAGGGAAATGTCAACCGAATTAAAATGATTAAACGTCAAATGTATGGACGAGCTAGTTTTAAACTTCTTCGCATTAAAGTACTCTATGCCTAAAAAAGGCTTTTCACCAAAATAACGGAAGAACC
>NZ_JAMQUS010000017.1:4852-5628 GCF_025594995.1 Turicibacter sp. GALT-G1 | reverse complement strand
AGTTGACAAAGAGCCAAAAAAAGTAGCCTAGACATTACTTGGAGGTGACTAGGCTACTTAAAAAGATTGTTGAGTTAATATCAACATTTCTAGTATAATCAATTTTATACATTAATTCAATGTTAGATTTTGTAGATTAAAGGTGATAAGATGGATAAAAAAACGTTGGCGATCATTGAAGTTACCAAAATTGAAGAACTAGAATTTGCTTCTTTAATGGTACATAAGAATTTAAAGAATAGAAGTAAGGAAGAAAAAGTTTCATTAGTATATAATATTCTTGAAACATTAACTGCTGAGTTGGACATTACTCCGGATGATGTTATATGTGATGTTCTTCATAGCAAATGAGAAAAATTAAATGGTTAAATTTAAAATAAATATTATTGGTGATTTATTCTTGTAAAATAATATTTAAAATATAGTTAATTTAGGAAATTTAGGAGGAAATAAAGATGAAAAAATATAATTTAAGTATTCTATTGGCGGTTGCAACTTTATTATTTGGAGGGTGTCAACCAGTAGCACAACAAGATGAAAAATTAGATGATGTAGAAGTAACTGATTTAGTTGAAGATCAAGAGAGTGATCTTGAAGATTTAGATGATGGAGAGGAAGAATCTGAGGATTCAGAGAATGAAACTGAGTTAAAAGATGAATCACTTGAACAGGATGAATCTATAACTGAGTCAACTAATAGTACAGGAAAGACAAGTGGTAATACATCTAGCACCAATAGTTCATCAAGTAGTGCAAGATCAACAAGCAGTAATTCA
>NZ_JAMQUS010000017.1:569-4690 GCF_025594995.1 Turicibacter sp. GALT-G1 | reverse complement strand
CACTGGATCGTCAAGCAGTAATTCATCAAATAACAATTCATCAAGTAGCACTGGATCAACAAATAATGGTTCTTCTTCGACACCATCAACTCCACCTGTTGTTGAGCAACCTAAACCACAAAAGCCAGTTGATATTTTAGATTGGAATTACATCAAATCAACTCTAATTGCAAAAGGAAATAGTTTAGGAATGGTTTATGAGGCATCTATGAATCGTGAATTAGATGGGTATGCGAGTCCTTGGCAATCATCTTATATGCCAGTTAATAACGAAGATGTGATTGGTTATATTGGTTATCAAATGGAGCAAGCAGCGAGTTGGGGAAGAACTTATTTCAATTTGGAAATGGTTGTTCAATCTGATGGAAATGTATTAATTTATTTAATTCGATAATTAATGTTTTTTTAATTGATTCCTACGTTGTTCAATTAGCTGAATTGTTAGTTTAATTTCATTTAATTCAAAATCACTTAAAAATGTAAGTTCTCTTGTTAAGAGACTAACATCTTCATTTTTAAAAATATCTTTTAATCTTAAGACAGCTTTTTTATTAGGCTGTTCTTTTTTTTTTCCTACGAGTTCATCTAATGAAATATTAAAAATTTCTGAAATTTTCACAAGAATATTTATATCTGGTGATCTTGTTCCAGTTTCCCAGCTAGAAATTGTAGATTTACTTACGTGCAATAAATTTCCTAATTCATATGCTTTTAAATCATTTAGTTCTCTATAATATTTTAAATTTCTAGCTAAATTCTTTTTATAGTCAATTTGGTAATTCGTCATTTTTACTTAATGCCAACTTTCTTTTATATTGTAATTATGTGATAACTCTTTTTTTTTAAAATAATAAAGACTAAAAAACAACACAAAATACCCCATCGTCGAATAAATACACATTTTGTATACTAAATGAGTTTACAAAATGTAAACTTTGTGATAAATTATGTAATATAATGCACTATGTTGTATTTTTTTGAAAGAAAAAGAATTTTATTGTCGAAAAAAGGATTGGGAGAGTTGGGCATGGATTTTTTTGAGAGAGTAGAAAAAGAACGAAAAAATATTGAGCGTGAAAAAAACAAAAAAATGAAAGAATTTGTTATAAAAAAAATGAATTTTATTATGAATATGAAGTATATTTTAGAAGAATCTTACGGTAAGAAAGTAAATAGAATTTTTAATGAGAATAATGGTTATAAAATTGAATTGGATAAATTAATTGATTATACAGATGAAGTTATAGAAATTAAAAGTAATGTAACAACAAGTAATGAAGCATCTGAAAGTCAAAGAAAATTTTCAAACAATTCTTATGAATTTAAGTTAATACTGACAGTTGATGAGAAAAAAGATTTTATTTTATGGTTTAGAGAATTTGCACATATATTTAATGAATTACAAGAAATCGAAAGAAAGTTAATTTATTATAGCTTAGTTGAAAAAGAAAATAATACATGGTTAGCATTACATACAAATTATAGTGAAAGAACAATTGCAACATTAAAGGTTAAAGCAATTAATGAATTTTACCGAAAATTAAAATTGGGTAAATTAACATATAGAGATTATTTTAAATTTAGTCATATTCAGTTTTAATAAAAAAACACATATATTGAGGAAGAGTAAGATTCCATTCTTACTCTTTTTTATTTTTGTTGTAAAAAATCGTTGTAAAAAATCGTTGTAAAAAATCGTTGTAAAAAATCGTTGTAAAAAATCGTTGCAAAAAATCGTTGCAAAAATCGTTGCAAAAAATCGTTGCAAAAATCGTTGCAAAAATCGTTGCAAAAAATTATAGAATAAATGTGTTAATATAGTATCATGGAGAAAGGAGGTTAGATCATGACAACATTAGATGATAAGTTAGAAGCTGTCAAAACATCTTTAATCGCACATGGCGAAGGTCGATTATCAGACGAGGAATTAAAAAAACTTGCAAAAGTAATTGATCGGACACCAACCATTGAGGAAGAAGATGATGAAGAATAAAAAAAGGACTATTTTTTTACAATCAATAGTCTTTTTTTTATACAAAAAAATTAAGCAAAAGAGAGGAAAGTTAGATCATGAAAAATAAATTTTTGAATCTAACTTTAGCAATTTCACTCTTATTTCAACCATTTGTAAATACAGGGGTGGCTTATGCAGAATCAACTAATAATGAAGTGGTTGAATCTGTTGAAGATGTTAAGAATCTGAATGAGCCAACGATTGAAGATGTTGAGGAACAAGAGCCGATTGTTAAAGAAGAAGTAGCGATTGAAAATCAAAAAGTAAAAGAGATTGATAATCCACCTAAAGACGAATCACAGCTTCAGTTGATTTCAGAAGATGAATCATATGATAGTGATGATTATATTGTTGTTACTGCTGATGGATTAATGTCATTAGCAACTGCTTATGTTGGTGAGAAATATCGTATATCTAATACCGCATATGATTTTTCGAGCATTATCTCAACTTGGAAAACAACACGAGGGATACCAAAACTTTATGCTACTACTGGTGGAGTTGAGTATACCGCTTTTTGTATAGAACCTGGGATTGTTCATGAAACTGGTGGTAATATGTCGAGTGGATATAATGGATTAACATATGCTCAAAGAGAAAAGATTAATCAAATTTTAATGTATGGCTACGGCAATAATGGAGATTATTCAGATGATTCATATGTCGCAACCCAAGTGGCTATTTGGGAAGTTGTCGCAAATCAGCCCTCTTGGGGTATGATTTGGGGGCAGTTGGTACAAAAATATGATAGTCGTAATCGTTTATATTCAAATTTACTTGAAGATGTTCGATTACATGGTGTTATTCCATCTTTTATGAGTGATAATCGTTTTAACGCAAAAGAAACGACATTGACTTGGAATGGTTCTGCCTATACAACTACTTTAACGGATACTAATGGAGTATTATCGAAATATAAAGTTATATCTGATAACGGTGATGTTAAAGTTTCTCAAAGTGGAAATAAATTAACATTAACAACCACAAATCCTAATCCTAATGTGACGTTACGCTTAACGAAAAAAGCTACAACTGGTGGAAGTACGTTATATTGGGTATCATCAACAAAACAGGATTTAGTGACGGGAGGGCAAGATGACCCAGTTAATGCTTATTTAAAAATTAATGTTAATGCAATAGGAACGTATGAAATCTTGAAAAAATCGACAAGTGGAAATATTATTCAAGGTGCTAAATTCCGTATTACAGGAAACAATTACGATCAGACATTTACAACGGATTCTAATGGACGTATTAATGCCACAAATATTCCTATCGGTAAATATACTGTGACAGAAGTTTCAGTTCCAGTACCATATTTACTAGATCCAACTCCAAAAACAATCGAAGTAAAGGCTAATCAAACAACGACTGTTGAATTTGTAAATGATTATATTAAAGGTGGATTTGAGTTACTAAAATCTTCTGATGATGGTTCAGTATTAAAAAATGTTGAATTTGCTCTTTATGATGGTAATAACCAATTAATTGATACCTTAACCACAGATAGTTTAGGTCTGATTAGAAAAAGTGGACTTTTATATGGAGATTATTACTTAGTTGAAACAAGAACTTTAAATAATCATCAATTATTAACAAGTCCTATTCGTTTTAGTGTTAATCAAAATGGAACAATTATTAATTTAACTGCGGTTAATAATCGTACACGAGTTGAGTTATTAAAAGTAGATGAAAAAGGCAATCCGTTAAGTGGAGCAACGTTACAAGTTCTTAAAAAAGATGGAACGTTAGTCGAAGAATGGTTATCAAGTAATGCACCACATACAATTTTAGGGTTAGCACATGGAGAGTATATTTTACACGAAGTGTCAGCCCCAAGTGGTTATATGCTGATGAATGACGTATCATTTAAAGTGACAGATGAAGCAAAAACTGTTGTAGTCCAAGGACAAGATTTGCCAACAGTAACAGAATTATTAAAAGTAGATGAAAATGGTAATCCATTAGTGGGGGCGACATTACAAGTCTTAACGAAAGATGGAAAGTTAGTTGAAGAATGGATTTCAACGGATAAAGCACATCAAATCGTAGGATTAGCACATGGAGAGTATATTTTCCATGAGGTATCAGCCCCAAGTGGCTATAT